>NZ_JBFTLO010000015.1:0-80303 GCF_056396485.1 Psychrobacillus sp. 05T411
ATTACCTTATAATAAGTCGTATTGATCCCCATCGCATCAGACGCAATTTCATTTTCTCTTACGGAAATCGCTGCTAAACCATGTCTGGAGTTGGTGAAATTGACAATAACGATAATCGTAATAACAAGACAAACAAAGGCATATGTCCAGGTAGTTAAGTGGGAAACTTGCATCCCAGCCGCTCCACCAACCGCATCAATATTTAAGAACACAATTCGAATAATTTCAGCAAATCCTAATGTAGCAATCGCTAAATAATCTCCTTTTAGCCTTAAACTTGGAATACCTACAATTAATCCCGCAAGAGCAGCTACAATACCACCTACGATAATGGCAACGACAAATGGAAGATGTAATTTCATCGTTACTATAGCTGAAAGATAAGCACCTACAGCTAAAAATCCAGCATGACCTATCGAAAATTGTCCAGTAATACCGATTACTAAATGTAGGCTTACCGCTAAAATTATGTTGATGGCAATTAATATAAGCGTATTAGAATAAAATTGATTCATCATTCCATTTGAAATCAAAATCTGCACAACTGCGTATACTAAAACTGCCCCTATAATAAATGGCCAAAACTGTTTTGACTTTTTCATAATTATGTACCACCTACACTTTCTCTCGTGTATTTTTTCCAAAGATTCCAGATGGTCTGAATATCAGAATTAGTATTAAAATAACGAATGCTGCAGCGTCTCTCCATAAAGAGAATCCTAAAGCACTAACGATTGTTTCAACAACTCCGAGTACAAGCCCGCCAACCATTGCCCCAGGAATGATGCCAATTCCTCCAAGAACTGCGGCCACAAATGCTTTCACACCTGGGATCACCCCCATTAGTGGGTCAATCTTCGTATAATATACACCAAATATAACACCTGCTGCTCCAGCTAAAGCAGAGCCAATTGCGAATGTTGCAGATATTGTATTGTCCACATTTATTCCCATCAATTTAGCAGCTTCTGTATCATGAGAAACCGCGCGCATCGCTTTCCCAGTTTTCGTTTTGTGCACAATAAACTGTAACAAGATCATCAGTACAACAGAAACCGAAAGAATAAGAATGGATTGGATGCTTATTTGGGCGCCTAAAAATTCAAAAGAGCGATTGGAGAATACATTAGGGTATGCTTCTGGTTGAGCCCCTCTAATATAAATCACACCGTACTCAATTAATAACGAAACTCCAATTGCTGTAATAAGTGCGGCAATCCGTGTTGCATTTCGTAAACGTTTATATGCAATACGTTCAATAATCACACCAAATAATGCACACGCTGCCATCGATATGATAAGTGCCGGGAAAAATCCCAAACCAAAGACTGTAATCGAATAAAATCCAATGAAAGAACCAACCATAAACACATCGCCATGTGCAAAGTTGATCAATTTAATTATCCCGTAAACCATCGTGTAGCCAAGGGCAATTAATGCATATATGCTGCCGAGTGAAATACCGTTAATCAATTGCTGTAACCATTCCATAAAGTTTCACTCCTAAAGTCTCTATATTTCAACAAGTTAGAATTAAAAAAGGAGGGATATAATCCCCCCCTCTAAAATAGGCTCATTTTAAGGATTAACTTTCGTGTTAAATACTTGTTTTCCATCTACAAATTCAATAATTACTGCAGATTTTATCGGATGGTGATTTTCATCAACAGAATATAATCCTGTTACCAATTCCAATTGATCAGTAGCTTCAATCGCTTCTTTAATTTTTGTTCCATCTGTAGAACCAGCGCGTTCAATTGCATCTTTCAATAAATAAATGGAATCATAGCCAAGTGCGTTGAATGAGTTAGGCTCTTTTCCAAATTTCTTATTAAAACTTTCCGCAAATGCTTTGGCTTTTCCATCTGGATCATCCGCAGAATAGGCAGTAATAATATACGTGTTATTTAATGCGTCAGCTCCAGCTAAGTCAACGATTGTCGGAGAATCCCAACCATCAGCACCCATTAATGGAACAGTAATTCCTAATTCACGAGCCTGTTTAACAATCAGTCCTACTTCTTCATAATATCCAGGGATAAATACAAATTCAGGATTAGAAGATTTAATGCGCGTTAGAGTGGAACGGAAATCAGTATCTTTTGCAACATAAGACTCTTCAGCAACGATCGTACCTCCGGCTGCTTCAAAATCTTTAATGAAAGAAGCCGCTAGACCTTTCGCATAATCACTAGCATTGTCCGCATAAACCGCTGCAGTTTTAACTTTTAATTCGTTAGTTGCAAAGTTTGCAGCTACAGTACCTTGGAAAGGGTCAATAAATGCCGTACGGAATGTAAATGGATTTACTTTTCCATCATCTCCAACAGTTACCGTTGTACTTGTTCCAGAAGGAGAAATCATAGGTGTTTTAGTATCCGTTGCAATTTGCACTTGAGCAACTGAGGCACCACTTGTAGCAGCGCCAATAATCGCAACTACTTTATCTTGACTCGTTAACTTAATCGCAGCACTAGTTGCCTCGGCAGCGTCCGATTTATTATCAACTTTAATAAGTTCTATTTGTTTTCCGTCAATACCACCTGCAGCATTGATTTCCTCTACAGCTAGATCAATAGCATCCGCTTCAGATGAACCATATGATGCTACAGCACCTGAAAGCTCAAGATTAGCTCCTATTTTAATTGTTTCTCCCCCACTTGCATTACTACTTTCTCCCCCATTTGAACTAGTACCTTCTTCTCCTGCTCCACATCCCGCTAGCACCCCTACTAGTAGAGAAGAAGCAAGAAACAATGAAGCAAATTTCGATTTCTTCATAAATAAAACCCCCTGTTTTAGTTTGATAGTTCTGAATATATAAGTCGTACTACTTACCATTCTCTCGTTTTGGTAAGAAACTATTCAGAAACTATCAAGTTGTTGTTGTGAACAACTTCATTGTAAAACAAAGTTTAAATTCAGTCTATACTAATTTTTCTCCTTTTTCTAAAATTTCTGAAATTACATTGAAATAATATTTTGATAGAATGTCTAAAACCTTTTAAATAAAGGGTTTTCAATCTCTTTCACTCTTAAATATCGCGCAAAAATTATACTCAATATATTTCCATTAATGATCAAACAAGACGCTTTTTTATCATGATTACTAATATATTTGTAAAATTATAGTAATCCGAGGGGTGAATGATTATTTTTACTTTTCCTATTTTGTTTTGTATACTAGATATTAGTTCGAAATCCGTAATAAAAGGAGAGATATAAAATGGTACAAAAGTCACCTAATCGAGATGAAGTAAAAGTGGAAGACACGTGGAATTTAGCTGATTTATTTGAAACTGAAGAAGATTTTACGAATTCATTAGAAGAAATTGAGCAAAACGTGCAAGAATTTGCCAAAAAATACAAAGGGAAAGTAAATAATCCTTCCATCATCGTAGAAGCCCTAACCGATTACTCGGCGATATACGAAAAAGTTGTTCCAGCAGGGACATATGCTAGTCTTTCTCTAAGTACAGATCAAACAAACACTACTGCACAAATGAGAGCGAATACATATAGTTCTCTTTTAGCTAAAATCAGTAGTGAACTTTCTTTTTTAACGAGTGAATTAGTAGAGCTACCAGACGAGATAATTTTAGAAGCCTCTAAGCTTGCGCCAGCATTTCAGCTTTATTTAGACAAGATATTGAAAAAGAAAAAATATCAATTGCATCCACAAGTAGAAAAAACACTTGCGGCTTACTCCGCTTCCTTTAATGCACCATATAAGTTATATAATACGACAAAAATGCAGGATATTTCTTTCATTGACTTTGAAGTAGATGGCAAATCATATCCATTAAGCTATGTATCTTTTGAAAATGATTGGGAAGCCGAATCAGATTCAGCTATAAGACGCGCTGCATTCCAATCTTTTTCAGCAAAACTACAAGAATACCAACATACGACAGCTATCACTTATGATATGCATGTACAAATGGAAAAAACGACTGCCGATATTCGCGGATATGACTCTGTTTTTGATTATCTACTATTTGATCAAGAAGTAGATCGAACTCTATACAATCGCCAAATTGACTTGATCATGAACGAGCTTGCACCTCATATGCGCAAATATGCAAAATTACTTCAACAAGTGCATGGCTTAGAAAAAATGACATTTGCGGATTTAAAAGTTTCACTAGATCCTACTTATGAGCCGACCATTTCGATAGAAGAATCAAAAAAGTATATTGATGGTGCATTAGCTATAATGGGCGAAGAATATTTGGAGATGGTTGATTGTGCCTATAAAGAACGTTGGATTGATTTTGCACAAAATAATGGAAAATCTACTGGTGCATTTTGTGCTAGCCCATACGGCAACCATCCATATATCCTTATCTCATGGTCTTCTAGAATGAATGAAGTATTTGTACTTGCACATGAACTTGGACATGCCGGTCATTTTTATCATGCAAATAAAGAACAAACGATTTTTAATGCCAGACCTTCTCTATACTTTATCGAAGCTCCTTCTACAATGAATGAAATGCTTGTAGCGAATCATTTATTAGCAAATTCGGATGATCCGAAATTTAAACGTTGGGTTATTTCTTCTATTATAGCGCGCACATACTATCATAATTTTGTGACGCATTTATTGGAGGCGGCTTATCAACGAAAAGTATACGAACGAGTCGATCAAGGTCTAAATATCAATGCACAAATTTTGAATGAGTATAAACGTAGCGTGTTAGAAGAATTCTGGGGTGATGCAGTAGAAATATCTGAAGGTGCTGAACTTACTTGGATGCGCCAACCACATTACTATATGGGATTGTATCCATATACCTACAGTGCCGGCTTAACGATTTCTACGCAAGTCGCAAAACGCATTTTAAACGAAGGCCAAGTTGCAGTCGACGAATGGACAAACGTGCTTAAAGCAGGCGGCACGAAATCACCAGTTGAACTTGCAAAAATGGCTGGAGTAGATATTACGACGGAAGAACCATTACGAGACACGATTGCTTACATTGGCTCGCTGATTGATGAGTTAATCAATCTTACAGAAGAAATCGAACAATAAGCCCTAAAAATTCAAAAGGAGCATAATGTGAAATCTCACTTTATGCTCCTTTTTATGTTTTCCAACTAAAGACATTTTCCACAGAAAAAAGCTAAACCGTCACCGGTTTAGCTTTCTTTCGTTATTTTTACTCGTTTAACAAATACAGATAACACTAATGCGACTAATGTAACGATCGTTGCGATAAAGAATGTATGATTAATACCTTCTAGCATCGCTTTCATTCCTAAATCTACTTGGAACTGAGCAAGTCCTTCTTGGCTAGTAGGCATATTCCCTGCTGCTGCAGCTTCTCCAGCAAGTCTTGCCGCAGAAGATTCCATTCGCGCATTCATAATCGTCAAGAATATGGCAGATCCGATAGCACCAGAAACTTGTTGTAATGTATTATTCATCGCTGTACCATGCGGATTCATTTTCATCGGTAATTGGTTTAAGCCATTTGTCATTATAGGCATCATAACCATGGACATACCAAACATACGAAGTGTATAAATTCCCATAATGTAATAGTAGCCAGTATCTTGTGTAAATTCGCTCATAAAATGAGTAGCAATCGCCGTAATCGTAAGTCCAATGATTGCTAAAATACGAGCACCATATTTATCGAAGATTTTCCCTGTAATTGGGGACATAATCGCCATTGCAAGTGCTCCAGGTAACATCAATAAACCTGAATGGAAAGGAGAAATACCACGAATTGTTTGTACATAAAGTGGTGTTAAAATCATCCCTGAAAACATCGCAGCAGATACGACAATGGAAATAATAGAAGACAAAGTAAACATTGGATATTTGTAAATTCTTACATCTAAAAGAGGTTCCTTTAGTCTCAACTGTCTCCATACAAAAATAACTAGCGCTACAAATCCAATAATGATTGTTCCGTAAACAATCGGAGCATCCCAGCCTTTATCCCCTGCTGTACTAAAACCATATAATAACGCTCCGAATCCTATACTTGATAAGACGAGTGAAAATACGTCTAACTTTACTTTACTATTAGGCGTAATGTTGCGTAGTTTAAAAATAGCAAACAATAAAACAATTACCGCAAACGGTAAAATAACTTCAAATAGTGCTCGCCATTCATAATGTTCCAATATAAATCCTGATAAAGATGGTCCAATTGCTGGAGCCAAAATCATTACTAATCCAAACATCCCCATTGCTGCACCACGGCGCTCAATTGGAAATGCAGTTAACATAACATTCATCAGTAATGGCATCATCATTGCAGAACCTACTGCTTGAATCATTCGCGCTGCGATTAATACTCCAAAAGCAGGAGCCAAGGCAGCTAATAATGTACCGGCTGTGAAAAAGACCATGGCTGTGATAAATAATTTTCTATTTGAAAATCTTTGCACAAAAAAAGCACTTGCTGGTATTAAAATTCCGTTTATTAACATATATCCTGTTGTTAGCCATTGTACAACAGTCGGCTTCACATCAAACTCATTCATAATAGTTGGTAAAGCTACATTCAATAGTGTATTATTCAAAAACGCAATGAATGCTCCTACAAAAAGGATAGCAATCATTGCATATGGTGGCTTTTGTTGCATTTCTTTCATTACTTTCGTTCCTCCTATTTTTAAAAGCTTCTCTCTTTTTCCTGACTTATAACACTTGAATATTTTATACTCATCGTCCAAAAAAAGCAAATAAAAAATCTAAATCAATTAAAATAGTTTGATAAACCTTGTTTTAACAGTTATTATATGAATTATACTACGAGTCTAAAGGTGATAAAATATGAACGCTAAAAAACGGAATGTTCTACAAGCGGCACAACAGCTTTTTATAGAAAAAGGTTTTAGGTCCACTACCGTAAACGATATAATAGAAGCAGCCAATGTATCCAAAGGTACTTTTTATAATTATTTTTCTTCTAAAAATGAATGTATTATTGCCATACTGGAAAATGCAAGAAACGAAACATTGATAAAAAGAAGAGAAATTCATACGCAACAAAATAGTTCGGATATAAATATATTATCCAAACAAATGTCCGTTCGATTCATTGTGTTTCAAGAGCATAATCTATTTCCACTCTTTGCATCTATTATTAACTCACAAGATGTGGATCTTCGTGACCTGATAAAACGAAATTACATCGATGAACTTAACTGGCTTTCTAGTCGATTAGTCGATGTCTTCGGTGAGGAAACAAAAAATGTATCAACAGATTGCGCAGTACTGGCACTTGGCATGATCCAACAATTACAACACCCATGGATTAATCAATTAGCTAATATTTCCTTTGATCAATTAATTCAATTTATCCTGAGACGGATTAAAACAATTATTTATGAGATGGCGGATACAAACGATTCCCTTCTTAGTCACTCCTTTTTCAAACTAAATACAGAAAGCTCATCTGTAACAAAGGAGCAGGTAATCGAACTGCTAGAAACTTTTTATTTGGAAGAAAAAGACTCATTGTCACCAAATACTATACAAGCCATTGAATTTGTACGAGAAGAATTGTCAACAGCAACGCCAAGAATCTTTTTGCTAGAAAAAATTGTCCCTGCTTTGACTGAAAGCTTTAAAGGAAGTGAGCTTGAACAAAAATCTACCATTATTATTTATAAACTATGGACACTTTTAGATGAATGGAGACTAGATCAAGCATGATGGACAAAGTGATTTCGCAGTATCAAGAGGATGAAAATGTGATGATTCAGCTGTTTACTAGTTGGTGTGTCAATCATCAATTGGATGCATTAACCTTGTATGCACAAGCCTACCCTGAACAAGAAAAGAATGTACTGCTTGAAAAAGCAGTACAAGAAACGTCTTCAGACCCAGTAACGATAGATACAGAAACACTTTTAAATGTGCTACAACTTTTCGGCAATGAAGATCTTGCATTTGTTGTTTCCGAACAAGCCGATAAACAAAAAAAGCGCTAAAACTATAATGAGTATAAAGATTACTAGAAATCAGCAGGATTTCATCTTGGGCTTGTGTGCTTTTGGAGAGTGACGGACAAACGGTTATCAAAAAATGTGTAGGGATGCGTCAAAGTCGCATCCCTACACATTTGTCTTGGTAATAGTATATAACTCATTTCGTTCAAAGCATCAAAATTATTATCACAATCTATTGGATACTTTTAGTTAGCATTACTTATACATGTTGGATATGGCTAGATGCTTGTTCCAAAAAGATCCGCTGACTATTCATGCTTTTTCCATCAATTTCTTTATAATGGTAAATACCATTTGAATCTTGCACTCTTGCTTTAGCGGTATCTTGAAGTTCAATATCCAAAATGCCCATCACTCGCTTTTTAATAGATGGTGCTAGTACAGGAAACAATATCTCCACTCGTTTTACCATATTTCGAGTCATCATGTCTGCTGAAGATAAATATAATCGACTCGCCCCATTTCTATGAAACCAATAAATTCTAGAGTGTTCTAAAAATCTTCCTACTATACTGGTAACAGTGATGTTTTCACTTACTCCAGCAAGTCCAGGACGTAAGCAACAAATACCTCGAACGATTAAGTCGATTTTCACTCCAGCAGTAGAAGCTTCATACAATTTAACGATTAAATCTTTATCTGTCAGTGAATTCATTTTTAGCTTAATATGCCCATTAGAAAAAGTTCGATGATACTCTATTTCTTCGTCGATTAAATATAAAAACTTATCTCGAATGTCATATGGGGAAACAACGAGTTTTTCATATTCTGGTTTATTGGTATAACCACTTAAATAGTTGAAAAATTGCGTTGCGTCCGACCCTATACGCTTATTTGTTGTAATTATCCCCATATCTGTATATATTCTAGCGGTTTTATCATTATAATTCCCTGTACCTAAATGGACAAATTGCTCGATACGGTTGTTACGACTTCTAATAACTAAGGTAATTTTCGAATGTGTTTTTAAGTTATGCATGCCATATATAACAAGGCATCCCGCTTTTTCAAGTTCCCGCGCCCATTGCACATTATTTTCCTCATCAAATCGTGCTTTTAGTTCAACAAGTACAGTCACTTGTTTCCCATTTTCAGCGGCTCTTTTTAAAGCCAAAATAATCGGCGAGTTACCACTCACTCGGTACAATGTTTGTTTAATCGCTAGCACTTTAGGATCATCCGCTGCTTTATCGATGAAGTCAATAATAGGCTGAAAAGATTCATATGGATGATGAAAAAACAAATCCTGTTTTAATGCTTTTGCAAAAATATCTTCATCACTCGCCAAATCTTTTGGGGCTTGAGGGATAAATGGCTCGTAAAATAGTTCATTATAATTTCCTTCAAAAAATTGAATAAAGGAAAATAAAAAAGTAATATCCAGCGGACCATGTATTTTATAAACATCATCTCGATGTATTTCTAACTGCTCTAACAAATAATTCAATACCTTCTGCTGAATTTCACTCGTTTTCACTTCGAGTCTGCTCACTGCGCCCCACTTTCTCTTTTTTAATTCCTTTTCGATCTCAATAAGTAAGTCGCGAGCCCCTTCTTCATGAATCGTTAAATCGGCATTACGTGTAATTCGAAAAGGATTCGCATGTTTTACTTCATAGCCATGGAACAGCTTAGAAATATTGGAAATAATCACATCTTCTAATAATACCGCTGCAAATGTGTCATCTTTCGTTGATACTCGAATAAATCTTCGTAATACAGATGGTACTTGTACAATCGCAATTTTGTTTTGTTCGTTGATCCCGTCACTTTTGTCTCCTTCTTCTACCATTACTAGGATGTTCATTGTTTTACTCAACAATATAGGAAATGGTCTGTAAGCATCTACTGCAACTGGGGTTAATATAGGGAATATTTCTTCCTCAAAAATGATTTGCAGTTCTTTTACTTGTGCTTTCGATAACTGGGAATATTTCAATAAAGAAATACCGTGCTGCGGGAGATTATTTTCAACTAATTCTTTATATATAGCCATTTGTCTATCCACTAATTTTTTAGTAATTGTTGATATTTGTGCTAATTGTTCCTTAGGTGTTAGCCCAGCTTTATTTTCCGGTTTATTAAAACCCGCTCTCACTTGATCTTGAAGTCCCGCTACACGTACCATAAAAAATTCATCTAAATTGGAACTAAAAATAGCTAAAAACTTCAAGCGTTCTAAGAGTGGGTTTGTATCATCTTCTGCCTCTTGTAATACCCGTTCATTAAAAGCTAGCCAACTTATTTCTCGATTATTATAATTGGTATAGTCATTAAATGGATGATCATCTACAATTACTTCGTTCATAATATCGTATCCTCCATTTCATTTAAAAAATTATTTTCACTTGAGTATTTACAATTTTCTCCAGATGTTTTGTTAGTTTTTCGGCTTGATATTTTTCTAACATATAATTTCCCTCTACAGAAAAAGTAAGAACGATCTCATCAGACGATTTTGTTAAAGAAACTTCTTTAATATTCGAACGCCCCAATACATCTATTCCTTTAGTAAAACGAATTAACGCACCAATATCACGTAATTGCTTATACTCATTTTCTTGTAAAAGACGTTCGAATGGGGATACGTATTGTTTAAATGTATCTTTATTTTTATAAGATGCTAAAAGAGCTATTTTTATTCGTTCTTCACTAGATAGTCCATCAATCGTTAAATTGGTCAATAAATAGAACGTATGCTGACTCACCGCATCTTGATCGATATGCTCTCCTATATAAAATAATATGTAGGCAAAGCGCAATATTTGCTCATTTTCAAGTGGTTCTATATAATTCCATTCTACAAATCGCTCATAAATTGTTGTGAAAATATTGTATAGATGCAATGTATCTTCTTCCATCACATTAAATTTCCCTAAAACATGTCGTACAGCATTTTGAGCCACTTCATTCAAGTCAAATTCTAATGGAAACTTCTCTACTAATTGTGATAAGATGATACCCTCTCTTAACCCGCGTTTACTATATATAAACGAAGGGGCATCCACCTTGTCCATAAACAGTCGAAATGTTTCCAATGCTGGGACAATAATGTCTGCTCGGTCACTCGATAAGCCATCTATTTTTTTCAACTCTTCCAATGAACATTTAGCAAATCGGGAACTAATTTCCTGTAAATCTACCGCACGTAACTCATATTGATGAATACCATTTAAAGGATAATTTTTTCGTTGCTGATCTACTTGTGCAATATTACGCGCACTCCCACCGATTGCAATAATAGGTACTTGGACATTATCTAACCAAGTAAGTGGTCGAAAATGTTCCTTCACATACTCCCTTAATTGAATCGTTTCTTGTTGGGTCATTTCCGCATTTTTCATGAATTTTTTTGTTAATGAAACTACACCAAATGGAATACTATGCATATGCACTAACTTTTTGTTTTTAAATAAGGTAATTTCTGTACTACCTCCACCCATATCAATTGTTACGGCAGTTTCTATACTGGTGGAGTGAATGACTGCTAAATATCCAAAATATGCTTCTTTATCGGTAGATATAATATGTAGTAATAAACCCAATTTACTTTTTATAAATGCTACAATCTCTTCCTTATTTTTGGCTTGACGAATCGCTGCTGTTGCAGCCGCATATACATGCTTTACTTGAATGTCTTCTAGTATTTCTTTGAATTTTGTCAGTGTTTTTAAAAGTATTTGAATACCATCTTCATTCAAATTTCCAGTAGAATCGATATACATACTAAGTCGCGCAACTGTTTTAAAATTATGGTGCTCTACCAATCCTTGTATTGAGTTGTAACTGTATACTACTAGACGAATAGAGTTCGATCCTATATCAATAATTGCTTTTCGATTTGTCCTTGTATTCATTTGCTTCTACTCCTCTATTAAATTATTCTAAACGCAACTGACCGATATATTTGTAAATGTTTTGTAAATTTTAAATTTTACCGCCATCATTATATAAGAATACCTTTGTTAAATTATCGTAATATTTCACATTTTTTTCCCTTGACCGTTTTGAATCATGTACAATAAGGAAAACGACGATTGGGGGATTAAAAGACAGATGAAAAAGTTCACCAAAGAGGAGAACAGTTGGTCATTTTACGACTGGGGATCATCCGCATATTCGATCACCATTACTACCGCAGTATTTCCCATATTTTATAAATCTTCGGCGACCGCTGCTGGTGTGGATGCTGCTGATTCTACCGCTTATTTAGGCTACACGATTGCTATATTTACTTTTATATTAGCAATGATTGGTCCCATTTTAGGAACAATCGCAGACTACCGTGGCATGAAAAAGAAATTTTTCACCTTTTTCTTTGTACTCGGTGTGACATTTACTGCAATGCTTGCATTTGTACCATTTGATAATTGGTTACTTTTACTTATTTTTTATACATTAGCTGCTCTTGGCGCAACTGGTGCAAATGTGTTTTATGATGGATTTATTGTCGATGTGACGACAAATGAACGCATGCATAAAGTATCTTCCAGAGGATATAGTCTTGGTTATATTGGTAGTACTATACCCTTTTTGATCAGTATAATCATCATTGTTTTATCTCAACAAGAAATAATAGCTTTATCTACTACAAATGCAAGTCGAATCGCCTTTCTTATTACTGCCGTTTGGTGGGTTCTATTTTCCATACCCTTGTTCAAAAATGTGCAACAAATTCACTACATTGAACGAGAAGGGAAACCAGTTATTCAGAGCTTTAAGCGCTTAGGTAAAACATTTAAAGAAATACGTCAATATAAAGCATTGTTCTTATTTTTACTGGCATACTTTTTCTATATTGATGGTGTTGGTACCGTTATTAATATGTCTACCGCATATGGGACAGATTTAGGGTTGAGTGCTACTAGTTTATTAATCGTTCTTTTTGCGACCCAGGTTGTCGCTGCTCCTTTTGCGCTGTTATACGGCAAGCTTGCAGGAAAATTTTCCGAAAAGAAGATGTTGTATGTAGGAATAATTGTGTACATTATTGTGTGTACTTATGCCTTTTTCTTAGAAACAGTAGTTGATTTTTGGATTTTGGCCATGTTGGTTGCAACTTCACAAGGTGGTATCCAGGCACTTAGTCGATCTTATTTTGGAAAGCTTGTACCAAAAGAAAATTCCAATGAGTTTTTTGGGTTTTACAATATTTTCGGTAAGTTTGCTGCCATTATGGGACCTTTATTAGTCGCTTTCACTGCTCAAATTACTGGAAAATCCAATTATGGCGTGTTTAGTTTAGTCATTTTATTTATCATTGGATTCATCATTTTATCTAGAGTACCAGAACCAAAAACGAGTCCGGCTGTAGATGAAGTTGGCGCAAATTAAAAAAGAGAGGGAGTAGATTATTTCTACGACCCTCTCTTTTACTTTTAATAATGCTTTTTCACAATAAACGAAGTAGTAATTCCAACAGAAATGACCGTTATACAGGAATATACCAAAGAAACTGTTTCTACTAATATACTACCAATAGAAACTATTACAATATCAATGGATAAAATACAAAGTCCGGGGTTCATATGTAAGTGTCTGGCAAGCATTTGCGCAAGTAAATCAGTTCCTCCAAGCGTTATTCTAGAGCGTAGCATGATACCTACCCCGGACCCGATCATTAGTCCACCGCAAATGGCCCCAACCAATTCAGATGTAATGAATTTCTCTCCAACAATATGTAAAGGATATAAAAAGTCAATGACGACGGAAGAAATCAACAATCCGTGAATACCGTTATAAAAAAATGGCCGGTAATATATCCAAGCTAAGAGAAAAATCGGGATACTAATACAAAGAATAGCAATACCTACTTTTATATCTAATAAATAATGAATGATTAAACCTAGTCCAATTCCCCCTCCATCCAATAAATGAAAAGGAACTAGAAAGAAGTTAATCCCCAGCGCAATGAATATACTACCAATTAAAATGATCAATGTTTTATTGAAAAAATACATTTTCCCCACCTTCCACTAATTCATATATATGATTAAAAGCACAGTATAAGCACTAAAGCGCTAACTCTGCCCTGCCCCGATATAGCAAATGAAAATATTCAATATGAATGGAATGTCGTACATAATAAGGAAAGTGCGTCATAAATCGTTCACTCAACAGTGCCAATCCGCCAAAAAAACAAAATTTTGTCTAGTTTCTCAATCATGTTTATCCAATAAATAGCATAGAGCAATCAGTTGGGCATTAAAAGCAATCAATTCTAGTCCGAAAGCAACCAAATCAGCATGAGAGCAACCAAATCAGCATGAGAGCAACCAAATTGACGGTGAAAGCAACCATTTTCTTAAAACAGCTAGTTTACTTGGAGTGAGATGCCAATGACTAAGACTAATACTAAGACTAAGACACACTATCCCTTTACTGCGTTCGATAATAATAAAGACAGAACTCTCAGTATGAAATATGTAGAAATCGATAATTCCCCAAAGCACAAAAAAAACACAGGAATTTTTATATCCTGTGTTTATAAGTTTAAATTATTTAATTAGTTGGATACTGCAAATGTTACCGGCATTACGACCGCTATTACTTCCCCTTTAGCACATAGCGTATCTCCAGCAAAAACTTCTGTTGTCACTTTCCATTTTTTCGGATGAATTTCTTCGATTGTTCCAACTGCTCTAAGCGTTACTTTTTGTGGCGTTGGCTTTAAGAAATCCACATGCAAGGACCCGGTTACAAATCTTGGCGGTGCTTCTTCACTACCTGGTTCAAAACCATTTTTACGGTGTAATGCTAGTGAAGCAGAGCCCGTCCCATGGCAATCGATAAGTGATGCGATTAATCCGCCATAGACAAAGCCAGGAATCGCGATATGCTTTTCGTTTGGATCATAAATTGTTTCTGTTTGATCTCCGTTCCATACTGTTCGAAAATGATATCCTTCATCATTTAACCTACCACAACCAAAACACCAAGCAAAATCGTCTGGATAATCATCCTGTATTGCACGAACGTCATTTGTCATTTCCATTCTCCCCCTTTTCAACTACCATTCTATTATACTTGCATTTGTTTGAAAAGTGCAAAAAAAGAAAGACTATCTCATAGAATGAATTTCTACTTTCCTATGAGATAGTCTTTCTATTAATCGTTATAGCTGCAAACTACTTCGCCCACTGCTTTTGCTGCTACTAGTAATGCATCTTCGTCTATATCGAATTTAGGATGGTGGTTAAAATAGGGATTCTCCACTCCTTTTGGTGTGCATGCAATATAGAAAAAGCAAGCAGGGAATTTTTTTGCATAATGCGCAAAATCCTCTGATGGTGACATAGGTGGTACTTCTATCACCTGGGTAATTTCTTGTTCATTCGATTTTTTCAGTACTTCCGCAACTTTTTCCGTTAATTGCKGGTCATTGTATAAAGGCGGGTAATCGGGTTCATATGTCAAATCACAAGTGACCCCGAATTCTTCTTCCAATCCTCTTACAAGACGTTTTACTTCTTTTTCTATTTTTTCTTTCGTTTCATCTGTCATGTACCGAATATCGCCTTCTAGTTCCACACTATCTTTAATGACATTAAATGTACCTGCCCCATCAAACGAACCAATGGTGATAACACCAATTTCAAATGGACTTAATCTTCTACTGATTACTGTTTGAATAGCAGTAACAAAATGTGCGCCTGCAACGATTGCATCATTTGCTAAATGAGGGGACGACCCATGTCCACCTCTACCTTGAATTTTCAATTTCATATAAGCCCGTCCATTAAATACATATCCGGAATTATATCCAACCATCCCAGCAGGACCTATTGGCAATAAATGAATTCCAAAAATCTCCTCTATATCATCAAGTAACCCGGACTCTACAATACTCAGTGCTCCGCCCGGCGGTACTTCTTCTGCATGTTGGTGAATTATTTTGATCGTACCTGAAAGTTCCTCTTTTAGTCGGATTAAGCAATCAGCAAGTACCAATAAATACGCCGTATGGCCATCATGTCCACAAGCATGCATAACGCCTTCATTTTTCGATTTAAATGGTACAGGCGTTTCTTCTACAATTGGTAGCGCATCAAAATCTGCTCTTAAACCAATTGTTTTTCCAGGTTTCGCCCCTTTAATCGTCACAATAATTCCATAACCATTCCCTACATTCGCCGCAATTTCCACATCTTTTCCTACATAAAAATCAATGATATACTGTGCTGTTTTCTCTTCTTTAAAGGATAACTCTGGATTTTCATGCAAATAACGTCGAATAGCTATAATCTCATCTTTGCGTTCATCTAACATGTTCATCAGTTGTTCTCTCATGAAAAAACCACTCCTTATATCGTTTGATTTACACTACTTTTCGACCAGTATTATTAGGCACTAATAGAATAATAGACAATAAAGCAATGACTGCAAAAATCACATTTGTAACGATACCAGCAGTTGCAGCGACATCAATTCCGCTGCTATTTAAGATGACACTATAAACTGTTGCGGAAATCGCTACCCCAAAAGCCCCACCTAAAGAACTGGCCATTTTATAAATTCCCGATGCTACACCAATTTTATCGTCAGGCGCATTCGAAACAGCTGTGTCCGTAGAAGGTGTCGCATATATACCTAATCCTAATCCAAACATCGCAAATCCGATAAAAACAACGATTGTGTATGTTAAACCCGGTAAAAATGTGAGGGCCATTAAAGCAACTCCGATGCCTGTAATAATCGTTCCCCATACCATCGGCTTTTTCGCACCAATTTTTTGAAGAATTTTCTCACCAACTCGAATCATTGCTAAAACAGCTACTAAGTAACCAATCGATAGCATTCCTGATTGAAATGCTGTAAAGCCTCTTCCTACTTGTACATAGGTATTCGCAACAACTAAGGTCCCAGCTACAGCATTTAGTAAGAAGTTAGAAATCGTTGCCCCTGTATATGCTTTGTTTTTAAAAAGTGCAAAATCAATAAGTGGACCTTTTTTGCCCAGTTCGTATTTTACAAAAACGATCATACCCACTATGGTTACAACTATTAATGCCAGTGTTGTAATGCTTGTCCATCCGAGTGAAGCACCTTGCGTGATGAAAATATTTAAGGCGATCATTGTTACAACAAATATACCCAAACCTGTAAAGTCAAACTTGAATGGACCAGTTTGCTCTGCTTTACTTTCAGGTGTATCTTTTATTAAAAACATAGCTAGTAATGCGAAAATAATTGAAAAGATAAAAATCCATTTCCATCCCATATAAGTAGCAATTGCCCCACCGGCAAAAGAACAAATACCAGAACCGCCCCAAGAACCGATCGACCAATAACTAAGTGCTCGTTGTCGATCTTCCCCTTCATAGTAGGCTTTCACTAATGCAATGGTAGCTGGCATAATACACGCCGCCGACAAACCTTGTATCGCTCGACCAATAATTAGTAAGACCGCACCATTTGCAAATACTAAACATAAGGAACCTATAATACTTAAAATTAGACCAAAATTCGTCATTCTCTTGCGACCTAATACATCCGCAAGTCCACCGGCCGCTACGATAAAAATACCAGAGAAAAGTGCTGTCAAGCTGATCGCGATATTAAGTGTGCCTAATTCAACACCTAAATCTTGTTGCACTGCAGGAACAACATTCACCATCGCTTGAGCAAACAACCAGAACGTGATTACACCAAAAACAATTCCAACGAGCAGTTTATTTGTTCCTTGATTATCAGGGCCTTTTGTTGCTGTAACTGTAGTCATGCCAACTCCTCCTTTAGTGTTTTACTGCATGGGAATAAAGAATACTAGATTTCTAATTTAAGCAGCTTCAACCTCCTTTGGTGTCGTTATATATACAGCAAGTAATCCTAGTAAACAGCTAATGACATTAACACTTAAACCAATCATTGCTGCGAAATCAATATTTCCATCTAATTTCAATGTACTAAAAACACTGGAGGAAATAGCTATTCCTAATGATCCTCCCAGCGCACTAGACATCTTATATATACCAGTTGCAATCCCAGTCTTGTTTTCCGGTGAATTAGATACTGCGGTATCAGTAGAGGGTGTGGCATAAAAACCTAAGCCAATCCCAAATAAGGCAAAACCAATAATGACAAATACAATATAAAGCGAATTACTTAAAAACGTTAGAGCCATAAGCGATATTCCTAGCGCACTTATAAATGCACCAAGCATCATCGGTTTCCTTGCTCCAATTTTCTGAAGCACTTTTTCGCCCATTCGAATCATGGATAATATACAAATTAAATAACCGATAGAAAGTAATCCTGTTTCAAATGCTGAAAATCCTCTAGATAATTGAATATAAGTATTAATAACAATTAAAGTTCCTGCAGCGGAATTCATTAAAAAATTGGATAAAGTTGACCAGAATAGGCTTTATTTTGAAAGATGGAGAAATCTATAAAACTTTGATCTTTTTTCTTGATTTCTAGTTGAAAGAATAGAAGTACGGAAGCGATACATATAACCGCAATTATGAGGGTCTTGATGCTAGTCCAACCTAAGCTGGAACCTTGTGTTATCAAGATATTCAAGCTGATCATAGCAATTACAAACGAAATTAATCCAGAAAAATCAAATTTCTTAGATGCGAGAGATACTACTTTTGTTTCGGGGGTTCCTTTTATTAAAAATAAAGAGAATAGTGCAAAAATAATGGAGAATACAAAAATCCAACGCCATCCAATAGAAGTTGCAATTGCCCCACCTATTAACGAACAAAGCCCTGTTCCTCCCCATGAACCAATAGACCAAAAAATGAGGGCTCGCTGTCGCTGTTGGTCCTGATAATAAGCTTTCACAATACTTAGTGTAGCCGGCATAATACATGCGGCTGATAATCCTTGAATTAATCTACCTACTATAAAAGTAATCGAACCTGTTGAAATAATAAGAACGATAGATCCGACAATACTTAGCATTAACCCAATCCTGGTTAACCTAACTGCGCCAAAACGATCGACAAATCCCCCCGCCACTACAACGAATATACCAAAAAATAAAGCCGTTGTGCTTATACCAATTCCAATCATATTAGTATTAATACCTAAATCTTGTTGAATAGCAGGAACTGTATTTAATAGAGCTTGGGCAAAAAGCCAATAAGTTAAAATACCAACACCAATTCCAAAAATTAATCGATCACTACCCTTATATGAATCTTCCAACTGCTCACCCTGTCTACTTTCACTTTTTCTACATTATAAACCTTTTTTGGACAAAATTACAAAAAAACTGAATTTTTAAACCATTTTTTACAAATTAAAATGACTGTAGAGCAGCTCTTTTTTTTCGAGTTGCACTACAGTCTAGTAAATTATTTATAAAGTTCTTCTCTTCTATCCGAAAATACCGGAATGCGCGCTCGAACATCTTCTATTTCTTCCAGATTAATATCGACGATTTGAACACATTCCTCGTCTCCACCATTCCATAAAATTTCTCCCCAAGGTGTTATTACCATGGAATTACCGCCAAATTCATTATGCGGATCGCTTCCCACACGATTCACTGCGATGATAAAGCTTTGGTTTTCAATTGCTCTTGCTTGCAAAAGAATTTTCCAATGATCGATTCGTTTAGTCGGCCACTGCGCCGGAATAAACATGACCTTGGCACCGTTTAACGAATGTGCTCTCGTCCATTCTGGAAAACGCAAATCATAGCAAATGATTCCACCCATTTTAACCCCATCAAGCGTAAATAGATTTTTTTCATTACCTGCTTCAAAGTAAAGATGTTCATCCATCAATTTAATCAAATGGGCTTTGTCATATTCAGCTATGACTTCACCTAAAGTATTAGTAACATACATCGTGTTGTAAAAGTTGTCTCCTTTTTTTATCGAAACTGAACCTCCAACAATATGTACATTTAATTCTTTGGAAAGCTCTGACAATAGTTTTTTTGCTTCTTCTCCGTTCACATCTGCGATTTCTTCTAAACGTGTTAAATCATAACCAGTATTCCACATCTCTGGTAATACCACTAAATTTGCCCCGCTTGCAGCTGCCTCTCGAACCTGTTTCTCTACATTTTTAAAATTTTCTTTTGGCTCACCAAAAACAATATCTGATTGAACACAAGCAACTTTCATCTCGACACCACCTATAGACATAATACTAAAAAGATTATAAGATTTGACTAATATATGCAACTATTAAGAAAAAAGAGGTAATGTACATGGACTTTTCAAATCGATTAAAAAATCTACCAACACAATTTTTTGCGTCACTTGTTCAAAAAGTAACAACCGCTGTTGCAGAAGGAAGAGATGTCATCAATCTGGGACAAGGAAATCCAGATCAACCGACTCCAGAACATATTGTGAAAGCACTACAAGAAGCGGCTGCTAACCCGGGGTCACATAGATATTCCCCTTTTAGAGGGACAAATGATTTAAAACAAGCAGCGGCTGACTTTTATAAACGAGAATATAATGTCGACATAGATCCTCATACAGAAGTAGCCATTATGTTCGGAACAAAAATAGGATTAGTAGAATTACCCCTTGCGATGATGAACGAACAAGAATTGATGTTGCTACCTGATCCAGGTTATCCGGATTATTTGTCCGGCGCGGGTCTTGCAAATGTTCGATTTGATACGATGCCTCTGCTGGAGGAAAATGAATATTTACCAGATTACAGCAAGTTAACGACAGAACAAAAACAAGCTGCAAAATTAATGTATTTAAATTATCCAAATAACCCGACAGGCGCTACCGCAACAAAAGAGTTTTTTGAAGAGACTGTCTTACTAGCAAAAGAGTCGGAGATTGCTATTGTGCATGATTTTGCATATGGGGCAGTAGGATTCGATGGTGTAAAACCAGTAAGCTTCCTGGAAGTAGAAGGTGCTAAAGAAGTCGGAGTGGAAATGTATACACTTTCGAAAACTTATAATATGGCAGGTTGGCGTGTTGGATTCGCAGTTGGAAATGCCAAAATGATTGAAGCGATTAATATTATACAAGATCATTTATTCGTAAGCCTCTTCCCTGCTGTTCAATCTGCAGCGGCAGCCGCGCTTAATGAAAGTCAACAATGCGTAGATGAATTGGTTTCATTGTACGAAGGTAGAAGGAATGCATTAGTCGAAGCGTGTTCGAAAATTGGTTGGGATGTAAAAGCACCAAAAGGCTCCTTCTTTGCATGGTTGCCTGTTGCCAAAGGGTATACAAGTGAAGAGTTCGCAGATTTACTACTAGCTAAAGCCGATGTTGCAGTTGCTGCTGGTAATGGCTTCGGTACATTTGGCGAAGGCTACGTCCGTGTTGGTTTGTTAGTGGATGAAGAACGATTAGTAGAAGCTGTTGATCGAATTGCAAAACTAGAGTTGTTTTAGGAAATATGGCTGTCTCGAAAGTATTACTTTTGGACAGCCTTTTTGTTGACCTCAGAGTGGTTTTCACTCGTTCTCCTTAACCCACAACTTTGACGTGGATATGCGCAACATTTTTAAAAATTGATTAACAATCATCGGCGTCTCACTTCAAGTAAAGAGCTATTTTAAAAATTGGTTGCTTTCGCCGGCAATTTAATTGCTCTCGTGTTGATTTGGTTGCTTTCAAACAAGAATTAGTTGCTTTCAATGATTGGTTTGTTGCCCTATGCCATTTACTGGATCCTAGCATGTGTTAAACTGGAAAATACTTTGTTTTTTAGCGGGTCTGCATTGGTAAGCAAGTAATTTACGACACATTATCCCTATTTCACGTACCAAATAAAAAAGGGATCCTCCAAAAAATCATCTTGGAATCACCCTCTTTCTTATTTCTCGATTCTTCTTGGTTCAGTTGCATTAGCCTCCACTGGATAAAATTGATTGGCCCCTGTTTCTGGATCAAACTTACGATGGAATTCCATACCAGCAACTTCTGCTAGTACTAGGTCCACTGTTATAACCGGGTTTTCACCTTTGATAAAATGACCTCCAAAAACGTTGCCATTTTGGTCACAGATTGACCCGTGAAAATGCGTTTCGTACGCTCCTTCTCTTTTACAAACTACTCCAGTGCCTTGCAAAAATTCAATTGGACCTTCTTTTCTAATCAAATCATTATAGCCAACTCCAATAATAGATGTTTCATTCGGTACTAAATAGACAAATCCACTTCGCTGAAAACTACCAAAACAACTGATAATCGTTGCGTATTCAATATTGTTTTCCGCACACAATTGTTCGATCCCTTCTAGTAAATCTGTTCCGTATACTAATCTAGCCGCTATTGTTTTCCCAAGCTGCCCGGTTGCATAATTGATCCTTACTACTGGCATTTTTTCATCATCCTTGTATGTTTATTTATTGTTAATAACTTTAATGTATACAGGCAGAATATTTCAACTAGAAAAAATAGGTTGACTTCAGTAAGTTGATGTAGTAAATTATATTGCATGGAACTTCTGAATAATTTAATAGTTTTATCTCTTATCAAGAGTAGCTGAGGGACTGGCCCGTTGAAGCTCGGCAACCATCTACATTTTCGAATGTTAGAAAGGTGCTAAATCCTGCAAAACATGTTGTTTTGGAAGATAAGAGAGGACCGATTGTATTTTTGTGCCTCTCTTTCTTTTGGAAGAGAGGCTTTTATATTAATTCTAATTTCCTGATGATTATTTAGGAGGAATTTACAATGAAAAAATTTGGATTATTTTTATCAGGCGTACTATTAACTGGGCTACTCGCTGCATGTGGTGATGACTCTAGTAGTGGAGATAAAGCGTTAGATACGAAAAAATTAGTGGTTGGTGTAACAGCCGGTCCGCATGAACAAATCGTTGAAGTGGCAAAAGAAGTAGCTGCCAAAGATGGGCTAGAAATCGTTATCAAACCATTTTCCGATTACATCCTTCCAAACACAGCATTATCTGAAGGCGATCTAGATGCAAACAGCTACCAACATGGTCCATTTTTGGATACGTTTAACGATGATCACGGTACAGACTTAGTCCCTGTAGGAAAAACTATTTTAAACCCTATGGGCGTGTACTCGGATAAATATAAATCGATTGATGAAATACCAGACGGTGCCACTTTTGCTTTACCGAATGACCCTACAAATGGCGCACGCGCTTTATACATTTTAGAAGAAAATGGGATTATCAAAATTAAAGAAGATAAAAGAGAAACTGCTTCTATATATGACATTGAAGAAAACCCAAAAAATCTAGAGTTTATTGAGCTAGAAGCTGCACAAATTCCAAAGCAATTAAGTGAAGTAGACGTTGCAGCTATCAATACAAATTTCGCACTTGCTGCTGGGATGAATCCAAAAGGAGATTCTATTTTACTAGAGTCATCAAACTCACCTTATGTAAACTATATTGTTGTTCGTGCTGAAAATGAAAATGACCCAACGATTCAAAAATTTGTGAAAGCTTATCAATCAGAAGAAGTAAGACAATTCATTGAAGAAGAGTTTCAAGGTTCTGTATTACCTAGCTGGGATGAGTAAAGATTTTGGAAACGTTGCCGATTTCGGTAACGTTTTCTTTAGAAAGGAAGTAAAGAAATGATCGTACTCGAAAATATTTCAAAAGAATTCAATAGTAAAAGTGGAAAAGTAAAAGCAGTAAATAATGTGAACATTCATGTGAAAAAAGGGGAAATTCACGGTGTTATCGGTTATAGTGGCGCTGGGAAAAGTACACTCATTCGCTGTGTCAATTTACTGGAAAGACCAACAGAAGGAAAAGTATATATAAATGGAGTAGAAACCACTTCCCTTCCCCTTCCGAAATTACGACAAGCTCGCAACAAAATCGGCATGATCTTCCAAGGATTCAACCTCTTAAAAACGGCTACCGTGTACGACAATATTGCGATTCCGTTAAAGCTTCTTGGCTATAATAAAGAKGAAGTACAAAAAAGAGCCGAACAGTATTTGGAGATCGTTGGATTAGCAGACAAACACAAAAGCTATCCAAGTCAACTATCCGGTGGACAAAAGCAACGTGTTGCTATTGCAAGAGCACTTGCACAAGAACCGGAAGTATTATTAAGCGATGAAGCAACAAGTGCACTTGATCCTGAAACAACAGATTCTATTTTAGACCTTCTATTAAAAATAAATAGAGATTTAGGAATTACGATATTGCTCATTACACACGAGATGAATGTTATACAAAAAATTTGTGATCATGTATATGTCATGGAAAACGGGCATGTCGTAGAACAAAATAATGCCATTCAACTATTTACCAAACCTACACATCCTACAACGAAAAAGTTTTTAAATACAATTAGTCAGCGTAATCTATCCCCTGCTTTAATTTCACAACTACATGTGACGGGTAGCGTGACGCGTTTAACATTTGTTGGGGAAAGTGCCGGTAAGCCGCTACTTGCTGAAGTAAGTCAAAAGTTTAATGTGCAACCAAATATTTTAACAGCCAATATTATTGAATTGAAAAATGGCATCATTGGCAACATCGTTATTCATTTAACGGGAGAAAAAGATCAAATAAATGCTGCGTTAACATTTTTAGAGGAACATGGCGTTGGTATTGAGAACTTGGAGGGACAATCATGAGTAGATTCGAGACATTTACAGATCAATGGCTACCCGTTATCGGTAAGTCGGTTGTTGAAACGTTTCAGATGGTTGGAATTTCCTTGTTTTTCGCTGTATTAATAGGGATTCCACTTGGAATTTTAATCGTATTAACAAGACCTGGACAGGCTTTGGAAAATAAGTTTTTATATCAAATTAGTAACTTAGTGATCAATATCCTTCGTTCTATCCCATTTATCATTTTACTATTTTTTATTCTACCATTTACAAAAATGATTGTTGGTACGACTATAGGTGTAAAAGGAGTAATCGTCCCTCTTGTTATTTATACGGCACCGTATATTGCTCGTTTAATGGAGTCCGCATTACTCGAAGTGGAAAATGGTGTAATTGAAGCTTATACCGCAATGGGCATTAAAACAAGATCGATTATTTGGCATGTTCTATTACGTGAAGCACGCCCTTCTATTATTTTAGGACTAACGATATCCACAGTTAGTTTAATCGGAGCAACTGCGATGGCTGGTATGGTTGGAGCTGGTGGTCTTGGTGATGTAGCTTATCGTTTCGGACATTTACGTTATGAAGTCGATGTGATGTATGCCACTGTCTTTATATTAATCGTCATTGTTCAAAGTATTCAGTCCATTGGAAACAGACTTGCCGCTCGATTGAAGAAAGACTAATTGGAGGTTACCATATGTCGAACTATTTATATGTGAAACGTAACGGATCTATTGCAACCCTCGTGATTAATCGTGCAGAAAAGAAAAATTCTTTTTCACTTGCGATGTTTAAGCAGTTAGGTGAAATATTAGATGAATTGGAATTGGATCAACAAATTAAAGTATTAATCTTGAAAGGTGTCGACGAAACTGCTTTTTCAGCTGGCGCAGATATATCCGAGTTTCTGGAAAATCGCTTTTCCGCTCAGAAGGCAAAAGATTATAATGATGCAACGCTAGAATCAATTGAAAAACTGTATCGTTTTCCAAAGCCTACGATTGCTCTTATTAAAACACTTGCCATTGGCGGTGGCTTAGAACTTGCGAACTCTTGTGATTTTAGATTTGCAACTGCTGGTAGTAAGCTTGGCATTACGGCTGCTAATATCGGAATCATTTACAATTTAACAAGCACCAAGCGTTTAGTTAACTTAGTCGGCCCATCAAAAGCGAAGGAATTATTATATACAGCCAAGTTAATCCGTGCCGAAGAAGGAAAAGAAATCGGTTTGATCGATTACGTTTATACAATGGAAGAAATGGAAGAAAAGTGTTTAGAATTTGCCGGACAAATAATTCGTAAATCTTCCGTTGCCAACAATGGGATTAAACAAGTAATCCAATCGATTATCGAAGGAGAAAATGCAGAAACGAAAGAAATCGAACAACTTATTTTAGATTCCTTTAGTTCCGAGGATTATAAAGAAGGAATTGCAGCATTTTTAGAAAAAAGAAAACCTAATTTTTCATAAGGAGGGCTTCGCATGACTAACTTAGATTTGTTGTTAACAAATATTGGTACAAACGAAAAACATCCGATAAATTATAGTGAACTGGAACTTGCCGCTAAAGAAAAATTAGATGTAGGTCCATTTGGATACATACGCTCTTCAGCTGGCGGAGAAGAAACGCTTCGAAAAAATACGGAATCATTTGGGAAATATTCTATCGTACCTAGATTTCTAAACGATGTTTCTACATTGAATACCGAAATCACATTGTTTGGTCAAGTATACCCCCACCCTCTTTTCATCGCACCTGTTGGTATGAACAAGATTGCGCATGAAGAGGGTGAAATAGCTGTATCAAAAGCTGCGGCGAAGTATAACTTCCCGTATATTCAAAGTACTGTATCTAGCTATTCAATAGAAGAAATTGCGGAAGCAACTGAAGGAAGCACAAAATGGTTTCAATTATATTGGTCCGAAAACAAGGAAATCTCTTATAGTTTCGTAAAAAGAGCCGAGAAAGCCGGGTACAAAGCAATTGTCGTAACCGTTGATACAGTTATGCTCGGTTGGCGTGAAGAAGACGTGCGCAACCAATTCTCTCCGCTTAAAAAAGGAATCGCTAAAGGCAATTTTGTAACGGATCCTGTATTTATGGCTTCCCTTCCGGATCAATCGGAAGAGTCGATTATTAATGGTATCGTAGATTATTTATACCACCCTACATTGAATTGGGATGCTATTGCAGAGCTGCGAAAACAGACTTCTTTACCTATTCTTATTAAAGGCATACTGCATCCAGAAGATGCAAAACTGGCAATCGAAAAAGGAATCGACGGCATTATCGTATCGAATCACGGTGGTCGCCAGTTAGATGGAGTTATTGCAAGCATCGATGCACTTTCTGAGATAGTCGAAGCTGTCGACGGGAAAATTCCTGTATTATTTGATAGCGGTATTCGTCGTGGCTCAGATGTTTTAAAAGCTTTAGCACTTGGGGCAACAGCAGTATGCATAGGACGTCCATTTGTATGGGGATTGGCAGCTGGTGGTCAAGCTGGAGTAGAACGAGTACTTGAAAGTTTCCTATCGGAGACAAAAGTGTCTATTTCTTTAAGTGGTGTAAGTCATGTAGATGATCTTCACAAGTTAAAGGTTGTTAAAGGCTAAGGATTTAATAAAGGTGGTTTATTTACGATGGAACAGGCATTAAAAGGAATGAAAGTGATTGACCTATCTCAAGTATTGGCCGGACCATATTGCACGATGGTACTTGGGGATATGGGAGCAGATGTTGTCAAAGTAGAAAAGTTTCCAGCTGGTGATGATACTAGATTAATGGGACCATATATTAATGAAGAAAGCTATATGTATATGATGGTCAATCGCAATAAACGTGGAGTTTGTCTAAACTTAAAAACAGATGAAGGTTTACAGGTTTTATATCAATTAATAAAAGACGCAGATGTTTTTATCGAAAACTATCGTCCAGGTGTTACGAAAAAACTTGGAATCGATTATGAGACCCTAAAATCGATTAACCCTAGTCTCATTTATTGTTCGATTTCAGGTTATGGTCAAACTGGCCCTTATAAAAATAAAGGCKGATTTGATATTATGGCACAAGGGCTATCTGGCATGATCGATATGACAGGAGAACGGGAAGGAAAACCGGTAAAAGTTGGTATCGCTATTCATGATATTGCGGCCGCACAAACGGCAATTCAATCGATTTTAGCTGCTTATATTCACCGTTTAAAAACTAATACTGGACAATATATTGATGTTTCGCTGGTCGATTCTGGACTTGCTTGGACTGTTTGGGAAGCTGCTGCCTATTTCGGAAAAGGCCAAGTCCCTCGTAGAAATGGTACTGCTCATCGTGTTTCTGCTCCTTATCAAGGTTATAAAACAAAAGATAGTTTTATCCTTATTGGCGCGGCTAACCAAAAACTTTGGGAGAAATTTTGTTTATCTGTTGTAGATAAACCAGAATGGATCCGGGATGAGCGTTTCTTAACCAATAGTATTCGGGCACAACATGTAGATGAACTAGAAATAGAAATGGAAAAAGTGTTAAGCAAACAGGATTCAGCCTATTGGTTAGATTTATTGGACAAAAACGGCATTCCATCTGGACCTATTTATTCGTATGATCAAACACTTGCTGACGAACATATTATTTCTAGGGAAATGGTTTTAGATTATGAGCATCCAATTGCTGGTGCGATGAAAACATTAGGCTTCCCTGCTAAGTTTTCAGAAACACCTGGTCAATTTAAGAGCCCTGCCCCCCTTCTCGGTCAACATAATAAAGAAGTATTAGTAGAGCTTGGTTATTCAGTTGAAGAAATTGACTCTTTCCAAAAGAAACATGTCCTTTCGTAGATGAATATTTTTCCAAAAAACGTTTACTCGAACCGAGTAGGCGTTTTTTTATGAAGTAGAAGTTTTATAAGCTGACATGAAAGTGGTAAGATAAAGTAGAGATGTTATACAAAGAAGGTAATAAAAATGGTAAAACGATTAGTTGTAACGGGCTATAAAGCACATGAACTAGGCATATTTAACGATACGCATCCTGGTATTTCAATTATTAAACAAGCGATTAAAAATCGATTACTTCTTTTGATCGAAGATGGATTGGAATGGGTTATACTTAGTGGACAGCAAGGGGTTGAATCATGGACGGCAGAAATCGTCCTCGAGTTGAAAGAAGAATTTCCTTCATTAAAGTACGCCATCATCACTCCCTTTTTAGAACAAGAAAAAAATTGGAATGAGCAGAAACAAGAAAGATATAGAAGTTTATTATCTCAAGCCGATTATCAAACAAGCTTAACGAAAAGACCCTACGAGGCACCTTGGCAGTTCATCGAAAAAAATAAATTTTTACTTCGCAATTCCGATGGTATACTTATTGTTTACGACGAGGAAAACGAAGGCTCTCCAAAGTTTATAAAAAAATTAGCGCAAACATATATGGAGAAGGAAAATTATACACTTATTACGATAGATGCCTATGACCTTCAAACGATTGCCGAAGAAATTGCAGAAGAAACGAGGAATGATTTTATATGAGTAAACAAAATGTAGTATGTGAAAGATATGATAAAGAAACGGAAGAACTGGTATCAAAAGATTCGATGGAGTTTTTGAATACTCCCCTATCTCATTTGAAAGAAAAGAAAAATGAATATGTCTTTTTACAAGCAGAAGATTTGAATGCATTAAAAGTGGATGGTCTAGTAATAGAATACKACGAAGTATTTGAAGTATACACTGCTATGTTCGGGCTTTCGTTTCAGAAAAAATTTGCACCTAAAATTGAGGCTTACTTAAACGAACATTATAACAGTGAGAAAATGAATTATAGCATGATGTTCGCTGGTGATGAAGGCTTATGGGAAATAAATCTGCCATTAGATTACATCGATCAATTTAGCGAGAGCTTTACGATGGAAGAAGCCTATCAATTTCTACAATCATTCATCACTTCATTAGTGGAAGCAATCGAAATTTAATTAATTTACATAAACAGTTCTGCATATCACCCACCAAATTGACCAAACTATAGAGGATGTCCCAATACATTTTCTATAGGAGGAAAATTTGAATGAATCAAAACTCATTTGACCAAGGTCAAACGCATCAAAATATGCAAACTGGAAATGTTCCAGCCCAACTAAATCATGGTGGTCATGAATTATTCGATGTGCATGAAGTATTATCAACAGCTATTTCAGGCTTAAACTTGAAAACAATCCTTCGCCCCCATGTACAAGATCAAGAACTACTTGATATTTTAAATCGTCAATATGCATTTGCAATGGATGAATATAATATTACAGTAGAATGTTTCAAAACGGGTAAAGATCCTTCTCATCCTACTTCTAGCTATAAAATGCAAGGTGGCAATGATTTTATTTATGGGATGAAGCCTTCACAACCAAAAAAACCGATGCAAGGACCAAATGATATTACAGACGAAATGATTTCTGGCTATTTACTCGGTGCTGCAAAAGCTTCTGCAACGGCTAAAACAGCCGCTGCTTTAGAAACAACGAACCCAGTTGTCAGACGTGTACTTGCAGATTCCATTCCTAACTGTATTGAAATGGCATATGAACTTGCTATTTATCAAAACAAGCATCATTACTATCAAGTTCCACAGTTAACACAGCAAGACATGCAAGGTATACTTAATTCATACGCTCCTGCTCAAGGACCGACGAACAACCAAGTACAATAATACTGACTCATCCCTATTTGCAGTAGGGATGAGTTTTTATTATCCATTGTTTCCCTTTCCATTTACGCTATAATGGATATCAATGACATACAAAGGAAAGAAAAGGTGAATGGAATGCGAGTTGCAATTTTTGACTTTGACGGAACACTATATGCGGAGGAAACATTCAGGCTGTTAATGAATCATTTGAAAAAACACCCCAAATACGGAACAAAATATAAACGCTTTTACCGATCCATCCTACCTCCTTATATCGCCAATAAATTGAAACTATATCCAGATGCCAAAATGAAAGAACGTTCGATGCAACTATACATAGAAGCTTTTGATGGAATAACCGAAAAAGAAATGGTCACTTATTTTGAAGAACTAACGAAACCCGTTCAACAAGATTTCAATCCAGCAGTTTTGACTAGACTTCAAAACCACCAAGCTGAAAATATACATATACTGCTTGTTTCTGGTGCTTATAGGCAGTTTTTGCATCAAGTTACAGTAGGAATTTCTTTTGACCAAATTATCGGTACAGAAATTTCCTATAAGAACAATAAAGTCGATACCCAAACTGTTATCAAACATATAAATGGCACACGAAAAACAGTGAATATATTAAAGGCACTTGAAGGACAACCAATTGATTGGGAAAATAGTTACGCATACGGAGATAGCTTTTCAGACTTGCCAGTGCTAGAACTTGTTGGAAATCCAGTTGCAGTAAATCCGGAAGAAAAACTGAAGGTAATTGCAGAAGAGCGTGGTTGGGAGATTATTTAACACAAAAGAAGCATCGGGCTAAGCACGATGCTTTTTTCTTAATCCTACGTATAAGGCAGCTCTTCACCGTTTAGTAAAGCTTTTAGATTAGCTAGAGACATTTCATAGCCCTTCGAATTTATTGTTACTCTCGTTCCATCGCCTTCCTCTTCTAGCGCAAAAGATAGGAGCGATTGCTGTGAGTCTAAATAAAAAGAAAGCGCTTGATAAGTGGTTACTTTGGTGATTGTTAATGTCATTTGTACTTTTTCTGATAAATTATTATGAACACTAGGCATTAACGTAAAATAGGCTTTTTCTCCAACTGACTGCTTCGGCATTTTCCAAAACGAACCCGGTGCATACCACTTAGAAAGTTGGTTTTCGTCAATAATGGCATCCCAAACAATACTTCTATCCATATCAATGAAAATGGAACTTTTATCTTCACTATTTTTCATTTTTTTAACCTCTTTATCCGATTTAGTTACACTGTTTAGTTTATCATATATAAGCTTGATTTATCACCGGAATGAAGTGCTTACAATTGGGTAAAATATAATTAAAAATTGTATCACAATTGGAATGAGGCGATCTGCATGGAAAGAAGTAATTGCGATTTTTCTCCACTCAAGGAACAATTAATAAAAGAACTTAAAAAAGTATCAATGGAAGTTGATATCGGATTAAAAACGTTAACAGAAGATAATTTTTGTCTGTTAGGCAAACTAGCCACTATTAAAGAACATTTTGAAAAAGCGGAAGCCATGGCAGCTTCTTTTTATTTAAACTGTTATTTGTCCCCATTCACTGATATGTACTTAGATATCTCGACTGCTCTACAGCATCTTTCTAATCAAAGGCATGGTGCTTTAATTGTAATCGAAAGAGAAGACCCCGTAGATACTATTATTCGCTCTGGTACTCCAATGGGCGCAAGGTTAACACATTCATTGTTAGAAACCATTTTCTATCCAGGAAATCCTCTTCATGATGGTGCCATTTTAATCCGCAGTAACCAAATTCTATCTGCAGCAAATGTTCTTCCTTTGTCGAGCATATTTGTAGGAGAAAAAAAACTTGGTACTCGCCATCGTGCTGCTATAGGATTATCCGAAAGATGTGATGCACTCGTATTAGTTGTTTCAGAAGAGACGGGCAAGGTTTCTTTTGCTTTAAACGGAGAGCTTCACCCTATTATTACAACTAGCTCTGCAATCCTTTAATCCCATTGTCATCCATATTAGTTTTATCATTTTCGTTATCATTAACGCATTAGTCTAGGTCCGTTCCTATTTATTACATATCATAACAGGAGGGATGAATTCTTTTATCCTTCATTTCAACGTAGGAGGTGAAAGTTATGAGCTATGGATATGGTGGTGGCTACGGTGCTGGATATGAAGGTGGCTATGGTGGCGCTGGCTCAAGTTTTGTATTGATTGTTGTACTGTTTATTCTTCTTATTATCGTAGGTGCAACTTTTCTTGCATAAAAAGCATCATTGTATATTCATTTGAAATAGTAAAGGGCGGACTTAAAACATCCGCCCTTTCGCTTTTTATATTTTTTTAAATTCGTATATTAATATGTTTTTCTTGTAAGTATGCTTTAATCTCCGAAATTGTGTAATCTCCGTAATGAATCATCGAAGCTACAAGTGCTGCATCCGCATGACCTTCTGTAAAAACTTCCTCAATATGCGCAAGTTCTCCAGCCCCCCCAGAAGCAATAATCGGCACATTTACTTTTTCGGAAAGTAATTTAATGAGCTCGATATCGTAGCCATTTTTCATACCATCTTTATGAATACTAGTACAGATGATTTCCCCAGCACCAAGTTCTGTTGCTTGCTGTGCCCATTCAACGACGTCCATCCCTGTTTTTTCATGACCGGAATGTGTATAAACTTCCCATCTAATTATTTCTTCCTCATCATTATATATAGGCATGGCATCTAATCCTAAAACGACACATTGTTTCCCGTAAATTTCAGCGGCTTCTCGAAGAAGCTCCGGTCTAGCTACTGCTGCGGAGTTTACACCAACTTTATCTGCACCGGCACGAAGTAAACGTTTAAAATCATCGATTGTTCGTACCCCACCAATGACCGAAAACGGAATATATACTTGTTCTGCAACCTTTCGAATCCAGTCGATTTTCAAGTCTTGGCTTTTAAGTGAAGCAGTAGTGTCTAGATAGATTAATTCATCTGCTCCGTCTTCTGTATATTTTTTACCCAATTCTGCAGGATCTCCAATAATCGTTGGATTACGAAATTGTACATATTTTACTGCTTTATCATTCAACACATCGATTGCTGGAACGATTCTTTTTCTAAGCATATAGATTACTCCTTATTTACAGTAATTTTCTAATAATTGAATGCCATGTTTACCGCTTTTTTCTGGGTGGAACTGCACACCCATTACTTGTTCGTTCCCAATAACGCTAGCAAAATCGAATCCGTAATTAGTAACTCCTAACACATCCTTTTCCTCTGTAGCATTGGCATAGAAAGAATGTACAAAGTAAAAGTCTGCATCTTGAGGAATATGATGAAACAAGAAATGATTTTGGACATCTTTTACTTGGTTCCAACCCATATGAGGTACTTTTTCGAACGTTTCTTTAAATAAAGGGACACTTCCTTTGATCAAGCCTAAACATTCTACATTTCCCTCTTCACTTGTTTCCAAAAGAAGTTGCATGCCTAAACAAATGCCTAAAAGTGGCATTCCTTTTGAAACCTCTTCTTTTATATAGTCACTCAAGCCGGTTTCATTCAACACGTCCATGGCAACTTTTGCATTTCCAACCCCTGGTAATATTAGCTTTGTTATCGCCTCATCATGATCGCTCGATTTAGTAATAAGCTTTGTTTCATATTCTAAACGGTCGATCGCTTTTAATACACTATGTAAATTTCCTGCTCCATAATCGATTATGCCAATCATCGTTTTGCCTCCACTGTTTAGTATTCTTTTATTATGCCACCAATAGAGCAAAAAAAACAGAAAAACTTTAGTCTGCTAATAGAATAAACCAGTCATTATGAAATGACTGGTTGTTTACTGACGTAGGCATCCACTTTTTTCGCTACTTCCTGCCCTTCTTTTATCGCCCAAACGATAAGACTTTGCCCTTTTCTTGCGTCTCCTGCAGTAAATATGCCTTCCACATTCGTCGCGTAATCCTTTGTGGAAGCGGCAATTTTTTTGTTCACAATGTTTACACCGAATTGGGTTGGTAGTGTTAGTTCTGGACCTTCGAATCCAATCGCTACAAACACAAATTGTGCTGGCCACACTTTTTCAGTACCAGGAACTTCTCGGAAAAAATGATAGCCATCCTCACCCAGTATTTTTTCCATTTGAATCGTATGAAGCTCTTTCAAATTACCTTTTGCATCCGGGACCATTTTCGTCGTTTGGATCAAATATTCACGAGGATCTTTGCCATATTTCGCTTCTGCTTCTTCATAAGCATATTCTAATTTATAAATAGTTGGATCAGTAGGCCATAAATTATCATCCGCCCTGGAAACAGGTAATTGTGGGTGTTTCCCGAACTGGACAACTGATTTACATTTTTGACGAATTGCTGTAGCAACGCAATCGGCACCTGTGTCTCCACCACCAATTACGATGACGTCTTTTCCTTTCGTATCAATATACTGTCCGTCTTTAAAATTAGAATCTAATAAACTTTTTGTTGTTGTCGTTAAATAATCCATTGCCAGATGAACACCGTTTGAAGTGCTCCCTTCCATATGAAGCGCTCGTTGTTTTTGTGCGCCAATACATAAAATGATCGCATCGAATTGTTCTTTTAATTGTTGTGCTGAAATGTCTTTACCGATTTCTGTATTTAAGACAAAATCGATTCCTTCTTGCTCTAGCAACTGAATCCGACGTTCCACCACTTCTTTTTCGAGCTTCATGTTCGGTATCCCGTAAGTAAGTAACCCTCCAGCGCGGTCCGCACGCTCATAGACAGTGACGGAGTGACCAGCTTGGTTTAAGTCATCGGCACTTGCAAGTCCAGCAGGTCCTGAGCCTACGATAGCGATTTTTTTCCCTGTACGCTGATTTGGAATTCTAGGTACTACCCAACCATTTTCAAATCCTTTATCAATAATTGTCCGTTCAATATTTTTGATAGAAACTGCCGGATCTGAAATAGCTAGTGTACACGATCCTTCACAAGGAGCTGGACAAACCCGACCAGTAAATTCAGGGAAATTATTGGTCATCGATAGCCTTTCTAGTGCTTCTTGCCATTTCCCTTTATATACCAAATCATTCCACTCTGGGATTAAGTTATTAATCGGACACCCTGCAGTTGCGCCTCGTATTTCAATCCCCATATGACAAAAAGGCGTACCGCAATCCATACATCTTGCCCCTTGTGTTTGAAGTGCCTCGTCTGTTAACTTGGAGGCATACTCCCCCCAGTTTTTAATACGTTTAAGGGGGGCTTCCTCCTTTCCTTTTTCTCGATTATAATCCATAAATCCAGTAGGTTTACCCATTTGTATTCCCCCCTCTTATTTTTTTACTAGTGTAAGTGGCTTCTTTTCTTCCTTAACAGAAGTGGCTAAAAATGCTTGCATCGATGCTGCATCATCGGTTAAACCATTCCGTTTAAATTCAGCAATTTTATCGAGCATTTTCTTATAATCATTCGGCACTACTTTTACTATTTGTTGAGCTACGACATCCCATTTATCAAGTATGTTCATTGCTTTGGTGCTTTTTGTGTAATAATAATGATCCATTATTAATTGACGAATGGAATGCCTTTCTTCTGATAATTCTACTCGTTCCAACGCGATCATTTCCATATTGCATTTTTCTTTTAATCCGTCCAAGTCATCAACAAGTACATACGCAACTCCGCCTGACATCCCTGCTGCGAAGTTTTTCCCTACATCCCCTAGTATAATGGCGCGGCCACCAGTCATATATTCACAACCATGATCACCAATGCCTTCTACGACTACATCAACCCCACTATTTCGAACTGCAAAGCGCTCCCCAGCACGTCCATTAATAAATGCAGTTCCACTTGTTGCACCGTATAATGCAACATTTCCAGCAATCACATTACCTTCCGCGACTCCTTTTATAGGTGCCGACACAATCAGTTTCCCACCAGATAAACCTTTACCAAAGTAATCATTTACATCTCCTGTAACATACATCGACATCCCTTTTGGTACAAAAGCGCCGAAACTCTGACCGGCACTACCCGTAAACCTGAGTATAATGGAATCATCCGCTAATCCACTAGCCCCATATAGCTTAGAGATTTCGCTACCAATCACCGTACCTACTACACGGTCCGTATTTGCAATTGGATAACTCAACTCCACTTTTGATTGGTTTAAAATGGCATGTTCTACTTTCGGTAATAGTTTTGTTAAGTCAAAAGATTGTTCAATTTTATGGTTTTGAATTGTTTTAAAGGTTCGCGGTCCTTCTGGTTGATAAAGAAGTGCCGTTAAATCCAAGTGTTTTGCTTTCCAATGTACTTTAGCACGATCACTCACTTCTAGTACGTCCGTGCGTCCTACCATCTCTTCTATCGTTCTAAATCCAAGTAATGCCATATATTCACGTACTTCTTCTGCTACGAATTTCATAAAGTTGACGACATAATCCGCAGTTCCGGTAAATTTATCCCGTAGCGCTGGATTTTGAGTAGCAATACCTACTGGACAAGTATCTAAATGACAAGCCCGCATCATCACACACCCTAAAACGATTAATGGAGCGGTTGCAAAACCATATTCTTCTGCACCGAGCAGCGCAGCCATCACTACGTCTTTACCTGTCATCAATTTCCCGTCTGTCTCAAGTCTGACTCGATCACGAAGTCCATTGAGCATTAATGTTTGATGGGCTTCAGCAAGGCCAAGCTCCCAAGGAAGCCCCGTATGCTTAATGCTCGTTTTCGGAGATGCCCCAGTTCCTCCGTCGTAGCCACTAATAACAATGACATCTGCCGCACCCTTTGCCACACCAGCTGCAATTGTACCAACACCAGATTTTGCGACTAGTTTTACACTGATACGAGCCGTTCTATTAGCATTTTTTAAGTCATGGATTAATTGCGCCATATCTTCAATCGAATAAATATCATGATGCGGAGGTGGAGATATTAATCCAACTCCAGTTGTAGAACCACGAACATCCGCTACCCATGGATATACTTTATTGCCAGGTAACTGACCGCCTTCCCCAGGTTTTGCCCCTTGCGCCATTTTTATCTGCAGTTCATCTGCTTGCACTAAATAATGGCTTTTTACACCAAATCGACCGGAAGCAATTTGTTTGATCGCACTTCGACGATTATCACCATTTGCATCTAGGTCATAGCGGCTTGGATGCTCACCGCCTTCTCCACTATTACTTTTGCCACCAATCCGGTTCATGGCTATAGCAAGTGTTTCATGTGCTTCTTTGCTAAGTGAACCGAATGACATTGCACCGGTTTTAAAGCGTTTGACAATGGAATCCACTGACTCTACTTGTTCTAGTGGGATTCGTTTAATGCCTTGTTTGAACGTCCATAAATTACGTAAAAATCCGATGCGTTCTTCATTTGCCATTTCGGCATATTGTCTATATAAACCGAAATCTCCTTTTCGAGTAGCCCACTGAAGTGTATGAATCGTTTTCGGATTAAAGGCATGATGCTCCCCTGTGCTTCTCCACTGGAAATCACTACCTGAATCTAAAGATGTCCCCTTGGAATTTAGTGCTTCTTGATGGCGTTTATTTGCTTCTTCGGCAATCGTTTCTAAATTGATTCCTCCGATTTGTGATGCAGTTCCAGTGAAATAGCGATCGATTACTTCTTTACTAATGCCTACTGCTTCAAAAACCTGTGCACCACGGTAACTTTGCACAGTCGATATCCCCATTTTGGACATGACTTTGACGACACCATCGGCTATACCTTTACTATATTTTTTTACGGCTTCTTCGTAGCTTGTGTCAATACGTCCCATTTTTATTGCTTCTGCAATCGTCGCATAGGCAAGATAAGGGTTAATCGCATCTACACCGAAACCGATTAGGGCAGCAAATTGATGCACTTCTCTTACTTCACCAGACTCGACGATGATACTTACTTTCGTTCGATTTCCTGTTCGCAGTAAATGTTGGTGAAGGCTACTTGCCGCAAGTAATACAGGTATAGTTGTTTGATTGGCTTCTAAATGTCGGTCGGTCAGAATGAGTAAAGTTTTTCCACTTGCTATATATTCATCTGCTTGTTTACTAATATTGGTCAAATCATTTTCTAAGTCTTCTGTCATTTCTAAATAAATTGTTCCGCTTTGAAAATGTGTTGATGTCATTTTTGTCAGTTGTTTAAACTGGCTATTCGTTAAAATTGGTGTATCTAGAAATATCCGCTTACTATTGTTTTCAGTTGGATGTAATAAATCTCCTTCTGCTCCCAGTAATGTCATCGTAGACGTAACAATATGCTCACGTATGGAATCGATTGGGGGATTCGTCACTTGCGCAAATAATTGTTTAAAATAATTGAATAATGATTGTGGTCGATCCGATAAAACGGCAAGCGGTGTATCACTACCCATTGAACCAATTGGGTCTTTGCCATCTAATGCAATGGGAACGATATATTTTTGAATATCTTCATAGGTGTATCCGAATACTTTTTGTTTGAATAAAAGATTTTCTATTTGCTCTGGCTTTTCATTTTCCCAAGTAATTTTTACTAAGTGGTCGTTTAGCCACTCTTCATATGGTAATGCATTTGCCATCTGGGACTTAATTTCTTCATCTGAAATAATACGACCTTGTTCCAAATCGATAAGTAACATTTTTCCAGGGCTTAAACGCTCTTTCAATAAAATATTCTCTTCTTCTACATCCACTACTCCTACTTCCGAAGAGAAAATTATATAATCATCTTTTGTTACATAGTAGCGCGCTGGACGTAAACCATTGCGGTCTAAAATGGCTCCAATTTGTTTGCCATCTGTAAATGAAATTGCAGTTGGTCCATCCCACGGCTCCATTAAACTACTGTGATATGCATAGAAAGCTTCTTTCTCTTCACTAATATGCGGGTTTTCTGTCCAAGGCTCTGGTATTAACATCATCGCCGTATGCGCAGGTGTTCTACCGGCAAGTACAAAAAACTCAAAAGCGTTATCGAGCATGGAAGAGTCACTTCCGTTTGTATCAATGATTGGTAATAATTTAGGAAGATCTGCTCCAAATGCTTCGGACACAAACTGTTGTTCACGAGCTTTCATCCAGTTTATATTTCCACGTAATGTATTAATTTCCCCGTTGTGGACGATGTATCGGTTTGGATGGGCCCTTTCCCAGCTTGGAAAAGTGTTGGTACTATAGCGAGAATGTACTAATGAAAAGGCAGATGTAAATAGCTCATCTTGTAGGTCTACGTAAAATAGATCCACTTCTTTCGGTGTGAGCAATCCTTTATAAACAATTGTTTGGCTAGAAAGACTTGCACAATAAAATTTCTTCTCTTGTTGGTGCGCCCAGTGCTCCACTTGCTTTCTTATGATGTATAATTTGCGTTCAAATGCAAGTGAGTCCGTTGATTTGAGTCCTTCTGATCTGATAAATACTTGGCGAACAACTGGCACTGTTTCTCTTGCTTTTTCGCTTAAGCATTCTGCATTAATCGGGACAGTTCTCCAGCCGATCAGTTCTTGCCCTTCCGCTGCAATAGTCTCGTTTATCTTTTGCTCAATTGCTTGGCGTTCTTCCGTGTTATTTGTAAAAAATAGCATTCCTACGCCGTATGCCCCACTTTTCGGCAAATTCCATTTGTTACAAACAACACGAAAATAAACATCTGGGATTTGAACCATAAGCCCAGCACCATCTCCTGTTTGACCATCGCTTCCTCGTCCAGCACGGTGGTCTAGCCTGCATAACATTTCTAGTCCTTTTTTGACAATATCATGTGTTTGTTTTCCTTTTATATGTGCATATAAACCTATCCCGCATGCGTCATGTTCAAACGCTGGATCGTACATGCCTTGTGCTTTCGGTATTTGATGAAATGTCATGTGAATCCCTCCATCTTTTAAAAAAACTATCTTAGGAATATTGTATGTTTTCAAACTAATACAAACAATATATAATTTGGATATAAATCATCTACATTTTAGATAGGTTAGGAGGAAACGATGGAAATACGCCAATTGAGGTACTTTATCGAGGTAGCAGAACGGGAACATATTTCAGAAGCAGCAGTACATTTGCATGTGGCACAATCAGCTGTCAGCAGACAAATCGCCAATTTAGAAGATGAACTGGGAGTACAACTTTTCGAGCGTGTTGGAAGAAATGTGAAGCTGACGCCAATTGGGAAGATTTTTTTGGAACATAGTATTTCCGCATTACAAGCAATCGATTATGCCAAAAAGCAAATTGAGGAATATTTAGATCCGGATACAGGTACGATTAAAATCGGCTTCCCTACAAGTTTAGCCGGCCATTTTCTACCTACTGTCATTTCCGCATTTAAAAAAGAGTATCCGCATGTCGCATTCCATTTACGGCAAGGTTCTTATCATTATTTGATTGATGCTGTGAAAAATAGGGAGCTGAATCTTGCTTTTTTAGGGCCACTTCCACCAAAGGATCATTCCATTAACACATCCATTTTATTTACCGAAAACTTTTCGGCGCTTTTACCTTCTACACATCTACTTTCCAAACGTGAGAAAATTCATTTAAAAGATTTAATGGATGATGATTTCATTTTATTTCCGGAAGGTTATGTTTTACGTAAAATTGCACTAGAGGCTTGTCATTCTGTCGGCTTTACACCGAACACTTCTTCGGAAGGGGAAGATATGGATGCGATTAAAGGATTGGTTGCAGCAGGAATGGGGGTTAGCTTACTTCCAGAAAGTTCTTTTTATGATGCAACACCACGTTTTACAGTTAAACTTCCTATTGAAACGCCGATTATCAGGAGAACAGTTGGCATTATTAGTCCTGCAACGAGGGATTTATCGCCATCAGAAAAAGTGTTCCACCAATTTGTCATCCGATTTTTTGCGGTACTTGGTCAGTATCAATGAAAAAGACAGGAAATCGCGAATTTCACGATTCCCTGTCTTTTATTTATCTTCTGAGAAAAAATTCGATTATAAAACACTCAATTTTTCATCCTTCAGATCACTAATGAACATACAACCAGGTGCATGCGTAATCATAATAGCAGGCTTACTTTGCATCGCAACCGCTTGTGGTGTAACCCCGCAAGCCCAAAATACAGGGATTTCCCCTTCTTTAATCGTTACTGTATCTCCAAAATCCGGTTTATCAATATCCGATATTCCAATCTGAGCCGGATTTCCAATATGTATTGGAGCCCCGTGCACCCCTGGGAATCGAGAAGTAATTTGAATTGCACGAATTGCATCCTCATGAGACATCGGACGCATACTCACTACAGTTGGCCCTTCAAAAACCCCTGCTTTTTCACACGCAATATTTGTTTTATACATTGGCACATTACAATTTTCCTCGATATGTCGAATCGGGATCCCCGCTTCAAGTAAAGGAGTTTCGAATGTAAAACTGCAGCCAATTAAAAATGCGACCATATCGTCTTCCCAATATTCTTTAATATCCGTTATCTCTTCAGTAAATTCTCCATCTTTATAAATACGGTATTTAGGAATATCCGTTCGAATATCCGCTTCATTTCCAATTAAACTTGGCGTATAGGAGCCTATCTCTGTTACATCCACTAATGGGCAAGATTTTGGATTTCGCTGACAAAATAATAGAAAGTCAAATGCATGTTCTTTCTTTAATATAGCTAAATTCGCTTGTGTATAACCTTTCGCCATTCCTGCTGTTGGGCCGATGATTTCTCCAGCACGAATTCGCGCACGCAAGTCATTTGGCGACATTGTTTCATAATTCCCCATCTTATTGAACTCTCCTTTTTATTTAAACAGTAATGGAATTTGTTCTATCAAAGTCATAATACCGAGCACTCCCATCACAACTACTACTAATCCCCCGGTAATTGTTAACCAAAGTGGATGTTTATAGGCACCTACAATATCTTTTTTATATGCAGCGACTAACAATGTTCCAAGTGCTAACGGTAAAATTAGTGCATTTAAGGCACCTACAAGAAGTAGGATATTGACAGGTCGTCCAACTAATGCGAACGTGACTGTTGATATTAAAATGAACAAAATAATAATCCAGTTGTGGTATTTTTCAATTTTCGGATGGAAAGATCGGATAAATGATACAGATGTATAAGCCGCTCCTACTACAGATGTAATTGCTGCAGCCCACATAATAACACCGAAAATTCGATAACCAATTTCACCTGCAGCAAGTCTGAAAACGGATGCTGGTGGATTTTCTGGGTCAATTGCAAGTCCCTGGCTAACTACACCTAGTACTGCCAAAAATAAGGCTACTCGCATAATTCCCGTCACCGCAATTCCAGTGACCGAACTCTTTGTTACTTCTGGTAATGATTCTATACCTTTAACACCGGCATCTAAAAGACGGTGCCCCCCTGCGAAAGTGATATAGCCACCAACTGTACCACCCACTAGGGTAACAATGGCAAAGATACTTATTTCAGTCGGTGCGAATGTATTTACAACCGCCTCTCCAATTGGTGGAGATGTTATAAACGCAACATATACCATTAAAATAATCATGACAAATCCTGCAATTTGAGCAACTTTATCCATTGCTTTCCCTGCTTCTTTCACGACAAATATAAAAATTGCAAATGCTGCACTAATGATAGCCCCTGTAATCGGTTCCAAACCAAGCATCGCATTTAAGCCTAGCCCCGCTCCCGCTACGTTCCCAATATTAAATGCAAGACCGCCCATTACAATAAGAATTGCTAAAACCACTCCAAGACCTGGTAATACTTTGTTTGCAATTTCTTGGCCACGCAGTCCTGAAACAGCAATAATTCTCCACACGTTTATTTGCGCAAAAACGTCCAGTAACAAGGAAATTAAAATAACAAATGCAAAACTTGCAGCAAGTTGCTGAGTAAATACCGTTGTTTGTGTTAAAAACCCTGGCCCAACCGATGATGTTGCCATTAAAAATGCTGCACCAAGCAGGACGCTTCTTCCAACTTTCTTTTTAGTACCAATTTTTTCTATTTTTTGCTCTTCCATCCGACGAACTCTCCCCTTATTCGAACCCAGCAGTGACTACAATATTATTAGTCTCTAACGTCTCTTTAATGTATTGTGCGAAAGATACAGCATGTTCTCCATCCCCGTGGATACAAACCGTATCTGCTTTTATCAAGACTTCCGTGTTTTGTTGTGAAATTACTTTTCTTTCCGTCACCATTTTAACAACTTGTGCTACAGATTTTTTCGCATCCGTAATAAGAGCATCGCTTTGTTTACGTGACGTTAATGATCCATCCGACTGATATGTACGATCTGCAAATACTTCATGTGCTGTACGCAAGCCAATTTTTTCACCTGCCGTTGTTAGCTCGCTTCCTGCTAAACCAAACAGCACTAAATTAGGTGAAATATCATAAACAGCTTGAGCTAAAGCTTGTGCGAGCTCGGCGTCTTTTGCGGCCATATTATATAAAGCACCATGCGGCTTTACGTGCTGCATTTTTTCTCCAAAAGTCGAAAGAAAACCATTTAAAGCCCCAATTTGATAAACAACGATGTCATATCCTTCTTGGGGGGTTATTTTCATTTCCCTTCGACCAAACCCATTTAAATCAGGTAGCCCAGGATGTGCCCCAATTTTTACTCCATTCTCTATTGCTAATTTTACAGTTTCTCGCATAACTCCCGGGTCACCTGCATGAAATCCACATGCAATATTAGCAGAGGTAACATATTTCAAAATTTTCTTTTGTTCCCCTAGTTTATAACGACCAAAACTTTCCCCTATGTCACAATTCAAATCTACTCGCAACATTCTTATTCCCTCCCAAAATAGAAACTAAGCAATCACTTTTTATTCCGAATTTCGGAACACGAGTTTTGAAACTCAAAATAAGTTTATCACAATTAGATTTTTCTGAATAGATACCATTTTGGGACTCAATCAAAGATTTTGACTTGTAATTTGTTTCTAGACAATTATAATTATTACTATAATTCAATTATGGAACTGAAATACCGTATTTCGAAACTAGAGGAGCTGTTATTTGTGCCCAAACAATATATAGAAGCCAAGATGAAACCTTTGGGAGATTCTGCATTAATCGTACAGCTCGGTGAAGGGATAGACCTGAAAATTCACGAAATGGTAAAAAATCTTTCGGAACTGTTAACAGAGCAGCCATTTGATGGTTTTATTGAGTTCGTTCCTGCTTACAACAATATTACTGTCTATTACAATCCATATATTGTACATATGTCTCCAAAAAATAATAGATCTGCATTTGAAAAAGTAAGCGCGCATATGAATCAGTTGGTAAATCAGATTCAAATTAATTCGAAAGAAGAAGGCAGACTTGTCTCAATTCCTGTATGTTACGGAGGAGAGTTTGGTCCTGATTTGGAAAGTGTTGCCGAGTTTCATCAAATAACACCTGAAGAAGTCGTTCGAATTCATACTGAAAGTGAATGTTTAGTTTATATGCTTGGTTTTGCACCTGGGTTCCCATTTATGGGTGGCATGAATCCGCTAATAGCGACACCTCGTAGGGAAACTCCAAGATTATCTATAAAACCTGGTTCTGTAGGTATTGCTGGTAAACAAACGGGCATTTATCCATTAGAAACCCCTGGCGGATGGCAAATTATAGGAAGAACTCCATTTAACTTGTTTCTACCGCACCAATCTCCTCCGACTTTATTAAAAGCTGGGGACAGAATTCGATTCACACCCATTTCTACAAGTGATTACTTAAAGTACAAGGAGATGGAGTAGTAATGAGTGTAAAAGTATTGCGTGCAGGTTTGTTAACAACAGTACAGGACACCGGAAGATTTGGTTCCCAAAAATATGGTGTTATTGTTAGTGGTGCAATGGATAGTTATTCTTTAAGACTTGCAAATATTTTAGTCGGAAATAATGAACACGAAGCAACACTTGAAATTACTTTATATGGCACATCTCTTCAATTTGATGAAGATACATTGATCGCTATCACAGGAGGAGATTTATGCGCTACAATTGACGGAGTAATTGCCCCATTATGGCGCCCTATAGTCGTAAAGAAAAAGTCTATCTTAAAATTCAACTCTGCAATTAAAGGAAGCAGAGCGTATGTTGCCTTCTCAGGCGGAATAGATACTCCTCTAACACTTGGAAGTAAAAGTACATATCTTCGAGCTAATATTGGAGGATTTAAAGGAAGGGCCATTCAAAAAGGAGATATTATACCAATCGGTGAAGGTAATAAGGATTTATTTCAACGGGTGGAAAAAGGTGGTATTAATTGGTCCATTAATTTCAAAGAACTTATTTGTTTCAAACAAGACATAGTGATACGAATGGTAAAAGGAACGGAATTTGATCGCTTTGACAAAGTAAATAGAGAAACGCTTTTGAAAAATGCCTATACACTTACTATACAATCGGATCGAATGGGTTACCGATTGGATGGGTCCCCTATCTCACTTACGGATAAGTTCGAGCTCTTATCAGAAGGAGTTACTTTTGGAACTATACAAATACCACCAAATGGGCAACCTATCATTCTCATGGCAGATAGACAAACTACAGGTGGTTACCCTAAAATTGGGCAGGTAATTACCGCCGATTTGCCAAGTCTTGCCCAGCTTCAGCCTACCGCAACTATTCGTTTTAAAGAAGTTTCACTTGAGGAGGCAGAAACTGTTTTCATTGAAAACGAGCTAGCTATTAACAATATTAAAAATGGAATACATTATAAAATGTATCATTAAAGCCAAAAAATCCACTAAACTTTTTAGGTTAGTGGATTTTTTCATCTATTGATAACCTAGTTTCCTAGAAATTTCATTTGCTGCAGAAATAGCTTTTTCGGAAAAATAAGTGACATTTTCATTTTGATAATTCACTTCGATTCCAGCGATACTAATCCCCGCAACCACTTCTCCCTTATGATTATAAATCGGAGCAGCAATAGAAGATGTGTAATTTTCTAATTCCGAATGACTAATCGTATATCCATCTTTTCTTGCATTCTTTATACTTTCCAATAGTTTATCTTTATCCGTTATAGTCCTCATGGCAAAAGGTTTTAACTGGACATGTTCTAAATACAAAGCAATTTCATCATCTTGTAAAAAAGACAATAATACTCGCGAGCAGGCTCCCGCATATAAGGGACTTTTTCTTCCAACTGCGGTATATAAACGAACTTTCTGAAAAATATCTACTTTTTCAATATACATCGCTTCGTCGCCTTCTCTAACGATTAAGTTAATAGCTTCCTTTAATTCTTTATGTAAACTTTGCATAATTGGGTAGGCAATTTGTCGAAGATCTAATCTCGTAGAAACAAGATTTCCGTAAGTTAGAAAAAGCAGCCCTAAGCGATATTTTGAATCATTTCCTTTTTCTAGAAAACCCATTTCCTCCAGTGAAATAAGCATTCTATAAACCGATGTTTTCGGGATGTTCGATAACTCAATAATTTCTTGAAATGATAAGGCAGCATGCTCTATAAATAAGTTCAAAATATCCATTGAACGAACAACTGTTTTATTCTTCATAAACTCTCCTTTATCTCATTGCTCTTCATTTTCCTAAAACGAAAAGGTTCCTTTTTTCCTCGATAGTTAACGATAAAAATACTTAAACCAACCATTACTAATCCAATAACTAGCAAATAAGTAATTGGTTCTCCTAGAAAAGTAGCTCCTAAAATGACCGCAATAATTGGTACTAGAAACGTAAAAGCCCCAACTTTACTGGCCTCCCCTTCATTCATTAGCTTGTAATAAATAATATAGGCCAATGGAATGCCGAAAACCGCACCAAAGCTTAAACCAAACAAATATTTACTATTCCAAACGATGTCTGAAAAATTCTCAAAAATCGACCCAGTACCTATTAAAAATAATCCACCAATAATAAATTGGACCGAAACCATCCAATACGCATCTAATCGGTAACTTACTTTTTTTACGTAAATCACCCCAAAAGCCCAACTTACTGCTGTAATTAAACCTAAAACAACCCCGATTACAGAAACATGAAAAGTTAAACCATCTAAACTTACGACGACAATTCCGAGAAAACCTATTAACAAACCAATTATTTTAAGAGGCGTCATTTGTTCCGCTAACCAAATCCAGGCAAACAAACCTAGTAAAACTGGTTGAAAATAGACAAGAATCGAAAACAAGCCACCCGGCAAATAATTAAGCCCAACTGTTTGTATCCCAAAAAACAAAACCGTATTAAATAATGCAGAAATACAATACAATCGCCAATTTTCTTTCCAATTAATCTTCTCCCGTCGCTTCCATAATACAATCCCAAGCAAACACCCACCACTTAAAGCGCGCATTCCCGCAAACAGTAAAGGCGGAGTATAAGGTAACGAAGATTTATAAATCGGCCAACTAGCTCCCCATAAAAAAATAAGAAATAATAGCAATACTGTGGAATTCGTCAATACCTTTTTCAAGCTAACAACTCCCTTTCACATCTGTACCAACCCTATTACTCCACTATACACCCAAAAAATAAAACAGCCTACTACAACTTTTTATAGTCTAACCTTCACTTTATGACAATTGTGTTACTGGTGCCAGGCACCAGTAACACAATTGTCATAAAAGAACTAGATAACCTAGCTAATGATTAAGAATTATCCGAAAAATATAGAATTTTCACGATTTAGTGTGTTAAAATAAAGTGTACTTAGTGACTTATTAATTGGAGGTTGGCATCAATATTATGCAAGTAACAAACACGAAAACTGTTCAAGTAGAAAATGTACTAATCGCACATCAATTTTTAAAAGATGTAGTAGTACATACCCCTTTGCAAAAAAATGACTATTTATCTGAAAAATATGGAGCAACGATTTATATTAAACGTGAAGATTTACAACATGTTCGCTCCTTTAAATTAAGAGGCGCTTATTACAAGATTAAAACAATCGAACAACAAGCACGAGAACAAGGAGTCGTGTGTGCAAGCGCAGGAAATCACGCGCAAGGCGTAGCGTATGCATGTTCCCATTTACGAATATCTGCTACTATTTTCATGCCCTTAACTACACCAAAACAAAAAATTGACCAAGTGAAAATGTTTGGGCGAGAGTATGTGGAGATTATACTTGCTGGGGATACGTTTGATGACTCGGCAACTAGCGCAACAGCTTTTGCAGAAAAGGAAAATCGAATTTTCATCCATCCATTTGATGATTTAGACATTATCGCAGGTCAAGGAACGGTCGCGATTGAAATTATGAATGATATCGAAGAACCAATTGATTACATATTTGGTAGTATTGGTGGCGGCGGGTTAATAGCAGGACTTTCTACTTATATAAAGAACCTTTCCCCACTTACGAAAATAATTGGAGTAGAGCCCGCCGGAGCTGGAAGTATGAAAGCTGCCTTTGAAAACGAAGGTCCAATCGTTCTTGAAACCATCGATAAGTTTGTCGACGGGGCGGCTGTGCAATGTGCTGGAAGCCTTACTTATGAAACTTCTAAAAAATATGTAGATAATATTCTCCTTGTACCAGAGGGAAAAGTTTGCACAACTATTTTAGATTTGTACAATAAACATGCAATCATTGCAGAACCAGCAGGAGCACTTCCAATTGCAGCCCTCGATTTTTATAAAGAAGAGATTAAAGGGAAATCCGTTGTCTGTGTTATTAGCGGTGGTAATAACGATATTGGTAGAATGCAAGAAATAAAAGAAAAATCGCTTATGTATGAAGGGTTACTCTACTACTTTATCGTAAGCTTTCCACAAAGAGCTGGAGCACTCCGTAAATTTTTAGATAAAGTGCTTGGCCCAGAAGATGATATTACGACATTTGAATACACGAAGAAAAACAATAAAGAAAGCGGTCCTGCACTTGTAGGAGTCGAGTTAAAACATAAAGAAGACTATGATGGTCTTATTTTGCGATTAACTGAGAATGGATTTTCGTACAAAGAAGTCAATAAAGATAGTACATTATTTGATCTTCTTATTTAACTTCGAGCTAACTAATGCTTGTTATATCAACACTTTATCACTTGACCAAAGAGAAACAAAATGATTGGAAGATAAAATTTACTAAAATATCACATTTGATTTCTAGCAATATTTCTAGCAGTTTGATATAATGATTATTGAATTATAAAGATTCTAATCTAGGAGGAATTATTAATGGCTGAAAATCAAAACAACAACAAATTGACTACTGCAGCTGGCGCACCTGTAGTAGACAACCAAAACTCAATGTCCGCGGGTAAAAGAGGTCCCCTATTATTACAAGATATTTGGTTAATAGAAAAATTAGCTCACTTCGATAGAGAAGTAATTCCTGAGCGTCGTATGCACGCAAAAGGTTCTGCTGCATACGGTAAATTTACAGTAACAAATGATATTACAAGATATTCAAAAGCAGCACTATTCTCAGAGGTTGGAAAAGAAACAGAAATGTTCGTACGTTTCTCAACAGTAGCTGGTGAACGTGGAGCAGCTGACGCAGAACGTGATATCCGTGGATTCTCCATGCGTTTCTACACAGAACAAGGTAACTGGGATTTAGTTGGAAACAACACACCAGTATTCTTCTTCCGTGATCCACTTAACTTCCCAGACTTGAACCATGCAGTTAAACGTGATCCAAAAACAAATATGCGTAGCGCAAATAATAACTGGGATTTCTGGACAGGGCTTCCAGAAGCACTTCACCAAGTTACAATCGTTATGAGTGACCGCGGGATTCCTGCAACTTACCGCAACATGCACGGATTTGGTAGCCATACATTCAGTATGATTAATGCGGACAATGAGCGTGTTTGGGTTAAATTCCACATGCGTTCTCAACAACCAATTGAGAATTTAACAGACCAAGAAGCGGAAGAGTTAGTTGGTAAAGACCGTGAAAGTCACCAACGTGATCTTTTCGAAAATATCGAACAAGGTAACTTCCCTAAATGGAAAATGTACATCCAAGTAATGACAGAAGAACAAGCAAAAAATCACCCGGACAATCCATTCGATTTAACAAAAGTTTGGTATAAAGGCGATTATCCATTAATCGAAGTTGGTGAATGGGAATTAAATCGTAACCCTGAAAACTACTTTGCAGAAGTAGAGCAAGCAGCATTTACGCCTGCTAACGTAGTACCAGGTATTAGCTTCTCTCCAGACAGAATGTTACAAGGTCGTTTATTCTCATATGGGGATGCGCAACGTTACCGTTTAGGGGTTAACCACCACCAAATTCCAGTTAACCAACCAAAATGCCCTGTTCACTCTTTCCATAGAGACGGAGCAATGCGTACAGATGGTAACTTAGGTGGAACACTTCACTATGAACCAAACACTTATGGTCAATGGAAATCACAACCAGAGTTTAAAGATCCAGCATTAGCACTTGATGGTGGAGCAGATATTTACGATTTCCACGAAGATGATAGTAACTATTTCGAGCAACCAGGTAAATTATTTAACTTAATGAGCCCTGAGCAACAACAATTATTATTCGAAAACACAGGAAGAAACATGCAAGGTGTAGACAAACATATTCAACTGCGTCATATCACTCATTGCTATAAAGCTGATCCTGCTTACGGTAAAGGTGTAGCAGATGCTTTAGAAATCGAATGGGCAGAAGTAGAAGCAGCATTAACTTCTGCTGAATAAGACGACATCCAAAAGCACCCGGGACAAAACAAAAAAATCAAATTTCTCACTGAGAAATTTGATTTTTTTGATTATGCTAAATTGATTTCCTTTACGAAAGACGCGTATCCATTAGCACGGCTCGAACCTGTAGTCACTACCTTGTATGACTAAGGCTAACGCTTTCGCCACAAAAATATATAGCGAAATAAGCGGAAATTTTCCGGTTACATATAGAGTAGGGCTCGTTTCGGGATAAATAAGGGAAGGTTTTCCGATTATGCTAGGCAAAATACCCCGTTTTCACGTTTTTCGAGTCCATAGGCGGAATCTTTCCTTCTATATTAAGTCTTTTTTAATTTGATTACTAATTAAGCGAATTATCTCCGTCTATTTATCTGATTGGCACCTTAAACTGTTTCTCATGAGTCGCACCACCTCGCATTATTTTTCTTTTAACATGTAAGACTTTCGTCAAATATAAACCTGAATCCTTGTAAAGCACATAAGAAAATTACAAAAACAATATACCTAAACCAGATGAATACCCCATCAATCTTTTATAATAATTACTCTTTGATTGGAGATCTGAGAAGATTTCATTTTGATCATCCTATTCTTTTGGCCAATAGCGAATTCCACCAAGCCAAGGGCCATTTATATTACTCCATCCGAAGTCTTCATATATCCCTTTGTAATCATTGAACTTTTTTTTGATAAATAATCTTGATAATACAGTGGCATCACATATTTTTTATCGTTTTTTTCGAAAGTGTATATTCCTTACTTATCTCTTCTATCTTCTGCATGTCGGCATAGCCATGGAGTAGCTCACGCATGGCTAATAAAATGTAATGCATGGTTTCAGACAATGGTAATAATTTATGTTTCATATACTTACCCTCTATTCAGTTCTACTATACAGTTCAACTTAATAGTCAACAACATTTATAAAATTAGTCAAAGGAACTAAAAGGAAAAATCTTGATAACAAGCAAAAAATCAATGTAAAAAGTAGCTTTCCTTACGTAAAGGAAAGCTACTTTTTGAATAGCCTTATTCAAATCGCCATCGATACCACAACCTTAAATTAAAGCACACCTTTTTTGAAAGATTCCTTTCTTTTTTCCGCTAATACAGTTTTTAACACCATTAGCCCTAATAAGAAGAAAACAAATGAAGCTATCAACCCCACCGGACGAATCGAAGTTAACTCAGCGGCTAAACCTACTAAAACCGTTAAACCAACAATAAATCCCGCTTCCACAACACTAAAAATGCTCCCGAACCTACCCATCATCCTCACAGGAACATGATTTTGGTAGAAAGTCAAATACCCAGTATTTGCGAATGTTATAGCAAACCCAATTAAAAACACTCCGGGTGTTGCACTTAAAAACCCACTTGAACTATAAAATACCATATAACCAATTGACGTAAAAATGGTACCAAATCCCATTAAAAGATTGACTGCAAGCTGTTTTGAAAAAACTGAGTTGATAATGGATCCTATAATAATTCCAGCTCCAAAAACACTTAATAAGAAGCCATAATTGGCGTCTGATATTAAAAGTACTTCTTTAGCAAATGCTGCCTCAATAGAATCTATTGCAGTCATGAATATAGTAGTACCGGTAAACAATAAATATATCCTCGTAATATAGGCATAGTCTTTACTGAAATGATAAACAACGCGAAAATCACTTTTTATCATACTCCAAGAAAATTTTTCCCTCTCTGTCTCTTTGGATCTTGAATCAACATTAGGTAGCATCATTATTATAAGTGCTGATAATAATAGAGCCACCGAATTCATATGAATAGCAATATAAGGATTACCTAACCAAAATAAAATCCCAGCAATTGCAGGACCCAGTAGTGAACCACAAGAGTTGATAAAACTCCTTAGTGCATTAAAGCGCTGACGGTCTCTTTCAGGTATTAGTTTAGTCATATAAACCATCGATGTTGGTTGAAAAATGGCACTACCTATATTAATAATGAACGCTAGTATATACACATAAATAAGGGAAGGTAAAAATGGAATGAACGCAATACAAAGTGCTCGAAAAACATCCAATCCCATCATCATTCTCTTTGTATTTATCCGATCAATTAAACTACCAGCCCAAACATTCGAACATATTGTTGCAATTGGTCCTAGTATATATAATAAAGCAATTGCAAGCGGAGATCCCGTTTCATTCAATATAATTAAATTTAGTGCAATTAGGTAAACCCATGCCCCCACATTTGAAATGCCTATTCCTGCTAATAATATTAAAAGATACTTCCACCTGGTCATATTCACCACTCCTATTTTATTTTTGTAAAACAAAATAAAAAAACTCACCCCCAAGATATATATCTTGGGGGCGAGTCATTTCGCGGTGCCACCCCAGTTCACCCCACATTACTGTCGAGGCCTTTATCGAGTACGGCTCAGTGAAACTAATCACCTGCGATACTCTATCTCGTTAACGTGAGAATACGTTACATCATCATTGTTTTATATCAACAAATCCAATGCACAGCTCCAAGTCTTGTTTCAACAAACTTCCCATCCCTCTTTTTCAGCTAACGGAGGTCTCTGTAGATCGTACGTATGTTTACTCTTCTTTTCATAGCTTTTTATATAGATTTTTTTATTCTATATTAGGTTGAACTAAAATTCAATACAAAAAAAGAATATTACTTATTATTGCTATGGCTGGCATAGAAATATTTGAATTATATTTATTGAACTAACTTACTCCTGAGTTATATATCTTCATACTTTAATGGTTTGATTATCATCCAAAGGTTTAACTAGTTATGCTCCCGTTCCCGATTCCGTCAATCGAATTTTTATTAACTATCCTCATGAATATCCATTTGTTTTTTAAAACAATGTATTAGCCTTGTCGGGCAAATGAAAAACTCATAATATAGATAGACTTCTAATTTTGAGAAAAGTCACTATTGTTCCCCTTTAACTATGTAGTGGGGTTCAAAAATTACTTAAAGAGGGGGTGTAAATATGCGTGAAAATGCTAGAGATATTGAAGTAATAGTTAATCCAGTTATTAACAATGTAGATACTCAGGTACAAGCCCAGTTGCAAGCTCAGTTTGAAGCTCAAGCTCAGCTCCAAGCTCAATTACAAGCGCAATTTGAAGCGCAGGCTCAGTTCCAGGCTCAATTACAAGCTCAATTGCAAAAAATTATAGAAAAACTAAGCTAGCTGTCAATAATGCCTAGATTAACTGAAACCAATTACTTTTTAGGAGGTGATTTAGAATGGAACAATCCCATGATTGGAATTATGACGAAAATGAAAGATATGACGAACCTAAAATAAAAATTCATGTAAATCCAGAAATTACGAACCGTGATACACAAGCACAAGCTCAATTTGAAGCTCAAGCTCAGTTACAAGCTCAACTCCAAGCTCAGTTTGAAGCTCAAGCTCAGTTACAAGCTCAATTTGAAGCGCAGGTGCAAGCTCAATTAGAAAAAATCTTCGTGTTAATAAAAAGAAGAAGAAGATAACTATCTATAATATTAGAGAATGTCTTTATAGCAACAAAAAAAGACTACTAAATTGCTTTCCAATTTAGTAGTCTTAATAGGTTATATTTATTATTTTGACGATAGAAAGTCTAACCACCTGTTAGGATAAGTTGCTCTTTCTTTTTATACAGAAAGTAAAGTACGATCACTCGTTAATTTTTCCCCGCGAATTCGTTGGAACTCATCCATGAGTTTGGCAATCGTTAGATTCTTCTTCTCTTCTTCTCCAACTTCTAAAATGATTTGCCCTTTGTCCATCATAATAAGTCGATTCCCAAGATCTAATGCTTGTTGCATATTATGTGTAACCATGAGCGTCGTTAATTGATCTTTTTCTACCAGCTGTTTTGTTAAATTGGTAATCAATTCTGCTCTAGATGGATCTAGTGCTGCTGTATGTTCATCTAGTAATAATATCGAAGGCTTCGTGAATGTAGCCATCAATAGTGAAAGTGCTTGCCTTTCTCCACCTGATAAAAGTCCGACTTTAGCATTTAATCGATTCTCTAAGTTTAAATGCAGCGTCTCTAGTGATTGTAGGAAGAACTCTTTTCGCTTCTTGTCTACCCCACTTCTCAAACCACGCTTCTTATTTCTTGAAAAAGCAATTGCTAAATTTTCTTCTATCGTCATCGTCGGAGCTGTACCAGCCATCGGATCTTGAAAAACACGACCGATTAGCTCGGAACGTTTAAATTCTGGTAATCTTGTTACGTCTTTACCATCGATTATTATTTCCCCGAAATCAGGGCTAAGTGCTCCCGAAATCATATTTAACATCGTAGATTTACCCGCACCATTACTTCCAATTACCGTGACGAAATCTCCAGCTTTTAATGTTAAATTAATTTGATCTAAGGCAATTTTCTCATCGGCCGTCGCTTCATTGAAAATTTTATTAATCGCTTGTAATTTAAGCAAGGTTTTTCCCCTCCTGCTCGGTTACAATTGTAGCACTTGCCACTCTTTCCGCATGCCGTTTTGCTTTTCTACTTTTCTCTCGCCGCTTGTCGAAATAAGTTGGTAATACTAATGCAATAATTACGATAAATGCCGTAATTAGTTTCATATCTCCTGTATCTAGTAAATCGATGCGAAGTGCTAAAGCAAGTATGATACGATAAATAATCGCCCCTGCAATTACAGCAAGTGTTGTACGAACAATAGATTTTGTACCAAAGATCGCTTCACCAATAATAACCGACGCTAAACCAATGACAATCATCCCAATACCCATTCCAATATCCGCGAACTTTGAATACTGCGCGATTAATGCACCAGAAAACGCAACAAGAGCATTGGAAATCCCAAGCCCAATAATCACTAGATTATCTGTATTTGCCGAAAAACTGCGAATCATTTTTTTGTTATCGCCAGTTGCACGAATAGCTAGTCCAACTTCTGTTTTCAAAAAACGATCAAAAATCAATTTAATAAGAACAACAATAATTGCTACAACCACTGCAGTTCCCCATGTGGATGGTAATGAGGCAACTCCAATACTACTTAAAAAACCATTAATCGCTTCATCAATTCCTAAATTCCCCCACCATCCAAAAAATTGACTAAACAATGTTTCTGAATTCAATAAAGGGATATTCGGTCGCCCAACTGAGTTTTCCACAGTGAACCCCATAATCCGTAAGTTAATCGAATATAAAGCAATCATCATTAAAATCCCAGACAATAAAGGATTAATCTTCCCTTTTGTATGTAATAAACCAGTTATACATCCTGCAATAAAACCTGCAACAATCGCAACAAGCGTTGCAATAGCCGGATGATATCCTAACACAATCATCATCGCTGCCGTTCCAGCACCCGTAACAAAACTTCCATCCACGGTTAAATCCGGAAAATCTAACACTCGGAATGTTAAATACACTCCGAGTGCCATAATTGCATAGATGATTCCTTGTTCAACTGATCCAAAAATAGCTGCAAACATAAAGAATCAAACTCCTATCTATTCAGCAAATTCTGCTTTCCACTCATCTTTTACTTCAATTCCAAGTGTATCTACCGTGTCTTTATTCAGAACAAAACGTAAATTTTGTGGATATTGAACAGGTAAATCTGCTGGAGTACTTTCACCATTTAAGATTTTTACTGCCATTTGGCCAGCTTCGTAGCCAATATCAAAGTATTCGAACCCGTAAGCTCCAAGTCCACCACGTTTAACAGAGTCAAACTCTCCTACCATCATCGGAAGTTTATTGTCATTGGCTACAGAGATAACGGATTCAAGTGCGGAAACAACCGTGTTATCTGTAATAATATACAATGAATCTACTTTGCCTATTAATGATTCAGTAGCTTGCTTTACTTCCGCAGAAGTAGAAACAGACGCTTCCACTACATTTAAACCAACTGCACTCATTTGTTCTTTCACTGCATCAACTTGCGCACGTGAATTTGCTTCTCCTGCATTAAATACCATTCCAACATTTTTTGAACCTAGCTCATCTTTCAAAAATGCAACTGTGCTTGGAATTGCATCAGGTTGTGTATCAACAGTTCCTGTAACATTCCCACCAGGTTTTTCCATTGATTGGACTAATTCTGCGCTAACTGCATCTGTTACAGATGTAAAAACGATTGGAATATCTTTCGTTACACTCGCAACTGCTTGAGCACTTGGTGTCGAGTTTGCAAAAATTAGATCTACTCCTTCGCTTACTAAGTTATTCGCTATGGTTGTATTTTGACTATTATCATTCTGAGCGTTTTGTACTTCATACTCAACATCCATGCCAGCATCTTCTAAAGCTTTTTTAAATCCGTCATATGCAGCATTTAACGATGGATGCTCGACAATTTGTGTTACCCCTATTTTAAATGTTTTTGTACCTTCCTTTGCATTAGCTTCTGGGCTTTTCTCACTTTCTCCCCCACAAGCTGCTAAAAATAATACAGCTGCCAATAAAATAAATGCTATTTTTTTCTTCATCTCTATCATTACCCCCTATATCTACCATCCACATCAGCGATTCAACTCACTAAAGTATGGATTAATGACTATATTACTATGCAATTGATTGATAGTCAATAACTTTATGAATAATTCGATAGTTTACAGAGGCTCTTAATAGCAAGTATGAAAAATATGTTGCTTCGATGACACTTTTTAAAGATAATGCGTCAATAGCAAACGCAATATAGCCAATAAAGGGATAAGGGCGACTGATCGGTCATTGAAAGCAACCAGTTCTACTCGGAAAGCAACCAGATCCGCATGAAAGCAACCAAATTACTTGTGAAGGCAACCAATTCTTAAAGTAACAAGTTTACTTGGATTGAGACTACGATGCCTAAGTCGCATTATCCTTAAAATACATCATACTAGTGTAATATACAATTTACATATATTTTACACTAGCTAGATATTTTTGAACTATAATATAGAGTGAACATTAACTGTTCATTTTAGGGGGAATAAACAAAATGGCAATTGAAGATCATGATTACGGAGAATTATTTTCCTATATCTTAAAAGAGAAAGCAATTCAAACAGTCTTTCAACCAATTATTTCGCTTCATAGTGGCCAAATCTATGGCTATGAAGCATTAACTAGAGGACCTGCAAATACAGATTTGCAAAATCCGGAAATGTTATTTGACTACGCTTTAAAAAGCGGGCAACTTTGGGAACTCGAAAACTTATGTAGAGCCAATGCATTGAAATGCGCATATAATTTAAAAGCAGAAGGTAAACTATTCCTTAACGTTAATCCTAACATTATGAACGACCCTAAATTCAAACAAGGATTTACAAAAGAATATTTGTCCAAATTCCAGATGGCTGCAGATAGCATTGTTTTTGAAATTACAGAACGAGAAGCAATTAACAACTTGAAAGATTTTATCAATACAATCGATCACTATAAAAACCAATTTTATCAAATTGCAGTGGACGACGTAGGAGCCGGTTATTCGGGTTTAAACGTCATTACCGATGTGCGTCCACATTATATGAAATTGGACATGAAACTTATTCGAGCTATTGATCGTGACCGGACAAAACAATTGCTTGTCAAAAGTTTAAGTGAATTCGCTAATTACTCTCAAATACATATTATTGCGGAAGGAATTGAAACTAAAGAGGAACTTCGTACATTGATCGATATCGGGGTACATTTTGGTCAGGGTTATTTTATTCAAAAACCAAATCCCCACCTATATCCCGTTGGGGAAGAAGTTAAAACCATTATTAAAACAGAAGTTTCTAGAAAAAATCGAGTGAGCAGAAACCGACTCACCGACACCTCTATCGAACAAATAGCTACTCCACTTCATACAGTTTCTAGCCGGATGCTTATTTCCGAAGTAAGCAGTTTAATGGAGACAAATGATTTACTTCCTGGCTTTTGTATACAAGATGACAACAAATTAATCGGAGTCATCACTAGAAATAAACTTCACATAAAGTTTAGTGGTCCATACGGCTACAGCTTATACAATAAAAAACCAGTCGCAACGATCATGAGTCGCAACTATATGAAAGTAGATGCGGAAACTCCAATAGATGTAGTGGCAAAAATAGCAATGAAACGAGATCCGCTTCATTTATATGATTTCATAACCGTAACAAAAGATGACCAATATTTCGGAGTCGTGACGGTAAAAGATCTTCTTGAAAAAAGTATGCAACTAGAAATTGATTATGCAAAGCATTTAAATCCACTTTCCGAATTACCAGGTAATCTCATGATTGAGCAACAGCTACAAAGCTGTATTGACGCAGATACAGATATGACCGTACTCTATTTCGATATAGATAATTTTAAACCTTATAATGATGTATATGGATTTGAAAAAGGCGATAGAGTTATTATGCATTTAGCGGAAATTATAGAGAAATGTTGCCCATCTGATGGATTTGTAGGTCATATTGGAGGAGATGATTTTCTCTTAATCGTAAGCTCATCCAAAAGTAAACAGCTTTGTGAAGAAATTATTCAGCAATTTGATACATCCGTTGAACAATTTTATCATGCACAGGATTTTCTAAAAGGTCATATCGTCTCTAAAAATCGTCATGGAATTGAAGAATCATTTCCGCTTTTAACCATTTCAATCGCCGGTGTATCGAACAAAAATACACAAACAATCTATGATCTGTCCGAACTCGCTAGTCAAATAAAAAAACAGTGCAAACAAATCCCAGGTAGCAATTATATATTAAAAGCTTCCGCTGTGCTAAGATAGTAGTATACATAGTAAGTACGGAGGGAATGGTATGACAACCGTTTTTATTATCGGGGCAATTACGTTTATCGTTATACTTGCGCTTAGTATTTATACTGTTAATAAAGGCTATGCCTACAAGCATACAATTGACGAGCGCCCAATTGAACAAAAGGAATCTAAAGAAAAAACGCATCGCCCATAAGGCGAATGCGTTTTTTTTGTCCAGACTAAAGCATCTATGTCTCCCCCCACGGAGCAGACATAGGCGCTTGCGCTTTTCTTAGTTTTTCACTTTTTCTTTTTTGATTTGCTTACTACGTAATTGTCCACATGCTGCGTCGATATCTGTTCCTTGTTCCATACGAACCCCACAGTTAATACCATTATTTTTCAGCGTTTGGAAAAATGCACTAATTGATTTTTCAGAGCTACGTTGGTATTGTCCATGTTCATCTACTGGGTTATATGGGATCAAATTGACATAAGATAAATGACGTTTGTTTTCAAGTAGCTTCGCTAATTGCTGTGCTTCTTCCACATGGTCATTCACGTCTTTTAGTAGAATGTATTCAAATGTAATACGGCGATTTGTTTTTTCTAAATAATAATCTACTGCAGTCATTACTTTTTCAATCGGGAATGCTTTATTGATCACCATGATTTTTGTACGTAATTCATCATTAGGTGCATGCAATGAAACGGCAAGATTTACTTGAATATTTTCATCTGCAAAATCAATAATTTTCTTCGCTAAGCCACTTGTAGAAACAGTAATATGACGAGCACCAATTGCAAGTCCTTTTTGATCATTTACTGTACGTAGGAAGCTCATTAAGTTTGTATAGTTATCGAATGGCTCTCCGATTCCCATTACAACAATATGACTTACGCGCTCATCTTTTTGCATTTGGTCTAGATGCTCTTGTACTTTCATAATTTGACCAACAATTTCCCCAGCGTCTAGGTCGCGATTTTTCTTCAGTAATCCACTTGCACAGAAACTACAGCCGATATTACATCCTACTTGTGTTGTTACACAAACTGATAAGCCGTATTTAAAACGCATAAGCACCGTTTCGATCAAGTTTCCATCTTGCATTTCAAATAAGAACTTAATCGTACCATCAGCAGATTCTTGTTTCACTGACTCTTTTAACGTTTGGATAACAAAATTTTCTTTTAATATGTCTAAACATTCTTTGCTCACATTAGTCATATCATCAAAGTTTTGGACACGTTTAATATACAGCCAGTCCCACACTTGTTCTGCACGATATTTCTTTTGACCATGCTCTAGTAACCATTCTATTAATTGATCTCTTGTAAGACCATATATCGATTTTTTCATTATTAGCCCTCATTTCATCCGTATACAATTCGCCTATTATACCCCAATTGTTTACATACGACAACTTATTATAACGGAAATGAAAGAAAAAAGAAATCGTTTTGCTTACTCACGGAACTTTCCAACAATAAAATGAGAAAAATGTGGGGTAATTTTAATTTCGCTTGAATAGTATATTAAAAGAGTTTGGAACGATGCAATAAGGAATTGGGGATGTTTAAAATGGCTAAACGAACTAAACGAATCATTTCTTATAAAGTACGAAAAGGTCTTTTCAAGTTAGTGGTGCTGATAGTCGGTATTTGGGCTTTTCTACCATCTCAATTATTACAAACAAATGTACAGAACTTTGAAGATGGAAAGATAAAAGATTTTGCAGCTTTTGCCTTAGACAAGACTGCTAGCACGATTGATAACACAATGGACCAATTATTAATCGTTTCCTATGAAATTGAATCCATTGAAGAAGTCGACGGAGAACCTTTGTCTTCTGTTATTGTTGCCTATACGGCATTTGGACTTCCTTACGCGGAAATAATCGCAGATGAAAACGGAGCATATATTAACAAGAAACTACTCTTTCAAAAATAAGAAAAACAAGAATGCCCATTGTCTATTGTAATAGACATGGGCATTCTTGTTTTAAAAAATCAGTCTCGTTCTACTTCATTCTCCCGGATCCAGTCACTATAACTCCCTACATACAATTTCACATCCGAATAACCCGCTTCTTTTAAACTTGCATATAGCGGAGCTGCGGTAACACCGCTTCCACAATATGCGATGACTGGCTTGTTTTTATCGGAAACATCTTGCAACTGCTCTGTAAGCATTTCTTTTTCTAAAAATTGACCGTCCTGCTTTAACTGCTCCCAATCGAAGTTAACAGCAGTCGGAATATGCCCGGCTACAGGATCGATTGGTTCACTTTCTCCTTTAAAACGAAAAGCCGCGCGGGCATCTATAAGTTGCCCTTCCAACTCTCCTGCTACCACTTTCTGTACATCTTCTACATTCATATAAATAGCATCTTTCCAATTTGGTACCATATCGGAAACAGAGATTACTGGCTCTTTTTTCGAAATTCGGAATAACCCTTTCACCGCTTCATACCCTTCACGTAATACATGAACCTTCGTAAATCCAGCCCATTCCAATAAAAAGTATGCCCTTAACGCAAATGGAGAAGCTCCTTGATCATAAATGACAATATCATCCTCCAACTGAAGTCCAGCTTGTCTGCAAAGCTCCGTCATCTTTTCCTTTGAAATCATCGGATGACGTCCCCTTACACTTGCCATATCCGATAAATCTTGTGCAAGATCCCAGTAGATTGCCCCTTCCAAATGACCAGTATCATACATTTCACGACCCGCCGCACCTTTACTTAAATCGAACCGAGTATCAATAAAACGTACTAGTTCCGGCTGCACATCTTCCCAATTAATAAAAACCTTTGTCATATCGTTCGCCCCTTTAGTTTGAAATGATAGCATATAGTTCTTTCCACTTAGCTAACATTTCTTCTTGTTCTAATAGTGCACGCTCTGCATCTAGTTGACTAATCGAATCGTTTAACCATTTCAACCGAACTGCTTCGGCCTCCATATCCGCATATTGCTCTGCCCATTTAAAAAGCCTTGCTTGTTGCTCGTTCAAATAGCTTTCCGCTTCGACTTTCGTTTGATCAGAAAGTGTGTCTCGCAATTTTTCTTTGTCGTTTTTCTCGAAAAATGACTTATTGTTTTTATAGAAGGATTTTATTTGTTCATATTTTTGAACTTGCCTAAACGGCCCTTCAAAATCTAGCAAATCATGATTCTCAAATTCATGTGGTGTGTAAGTAAAGCTTTCATTCCAGTCTTTTAATTGGCGCATTTCTTCTTTTTCTAGTTCCGTTAGCTGTTTTTGAATGAATTGTAATAAACGGAAGTTCGTTACACGTAACTCTTGTTCGATATCAAAACGCAACATGTTCAATATATCTTTCAAAGCGGTTTCTAAAGCGATATTCGCAGCGCGATTGGAAAATAAAGACGGGTTATAAGCTTCTTTAAAAAATTCATTGAAACGATAATATACTCGTTGCAGTAAATAGTAAAGCAATGTTTCAAGCTCCTGCTTTGCTTCTTTTGCAATGATTGACCCTTTAGAATTAGTGTAGCGCTTACGAATGTTTTGTTCAATCGAACGTAATTCTCCTAGCCTTTCGTCTTTCCTAGCTAAGTTGGTTTCTGTTTGTTCAATCATCTGATGCAGCTTCATTTGTTGACGCATCGTTTCTTCATCTAATGAATTGACAGACATTCGTTTTAAATCATGCTCTAAAAAGTGATAAAAGGATTCTTGAAACTGGAACATTCCTTCATGTAATGGAGCGTTCGTTTGTTTTTCATGTAATGCTTGCAAACTAGAGACGCCGTATACACGTGGAAATCTGATTCCGAATCGCTGAAGCTCATCACGCACGTAATTTTTGACAAGTGCCTCTTCTTCCTCATTTGCAGCAAGATCGATGGCATTGACGACGAAGAACATTTTATCTAACTCAAAGGAATCTTTCACTCGGCCAAGTTGGATTAAAAATTCACGGTCGGCTTTTGCAAAAGCGTGATTGAAATACGTGACGAATAAAACCGCATCTGCATTGCGAATATAGTCAAAGGCAACTCCCGTATGTCTTGCGTTAATCGAGTCTGCTCCAGGTGTGTCGACTAATGTAACACCTAGTCTTGTTAGCTCACAATCATAATAAAAATCAATAACGTCTACAAAACAGCTGCGCGATTCCTCCGCGACAAATAGGCGAAATTCTTCCGCATCAACACGTAATGTTTGTCCAAGGTTGGCTTCATATTGGTCATATCCTGTATGAAAAGCGACGATGAATGATTTATGCACCTCTTCTGTTACCGTTTGCTCGATCACGCTTGGTGCTTTTTCCACTGCCTCTTTTAAAGAAGAAACAGTCACTCCAAGCATACTATATGCAAATTGAACATCTTCCAATAACTGTTGCTTCGTTTTCAGCGTAACATCTGCTGTATTATGCGGATGAATTTCTGAAATTGGGTGAATTTTATTGATTGTAGCAGTCGTTGGATTTGGAGATACAGGTAACACAAGTTCACCCATTAAGGCATTCGAAAAACTTGATTTTCCGGCACTAAATGCTCCAAATAGCGCAATAGTAAACTGTTGATGCTCTACTCTACTTGCTTTTCTTTTTAAATAACTCGCTGCTTCTTTAAAAGCGGGAAGTTGCCCGATTGCTTCTGCCATTTTATTGGCTCTTACAAGTACTGTTTCCGGAGAAATTTCTACTTCCTCTACTTCTTGCAGTTTTTCTTCTTCTATAATTTGTACGACCTTTTCTTCTGTTTCTTGCTGCACTACATCATATTCGGTGATAGCATTTACAAAGGCATTCCTTTCTTTCTCCCATTCAATTAGTAGCTTGTCTCGCTCCTTTCGAATAGCAAGGGAAGGTGTTTTGACTTCCTTTGCAAAGGCTTGCATTTTTTCTTCCATTTCTTCAATCGTATGAATAGCAAGTAGTTTTTTATTCAACTGAAAAATCTTCTGTTCCACTTTCTCATTTTCTTCCATTGGATGTTCATTTATTTGTGTTGCCATTTGATCTTTCCATCCATCAGTTTCTCGCATGAAAAAGCGAGTAATCGCCTCCTGTACCCGGTTAGCATAATGTAATATTGCATCTCCGGTAGTATTAGCACCTTCATGCAGCGTTTCTTTCATAATGGATACAGGTAACTTAAAATCTATTTGTTCTATTTCCAGCGCTCGTTCATCTGAAAGTAAGGACACGTTTTTAAGCATATGTTTCTTCAATTGTTTTATATGAGTAGTAATATTTGTCTCTACAATTTTTTCTAATAATTCATTTGCGGCCTTTAAACGATTGGCTCTTTCTTCCTCGGTTTTCTTTTTACTATTTAAAAAGCCGATTTTAAAGGAGCTTTGCATCGCTTCAGCATATGTTTTTAGCGCATCTCTCATCTCATAAGGCATGACAGACGCATTTTGTAAAATGGATTTTCGTCCCTCTTCGAATTCCGTTTTCCAAAGACTTGCATCTTGCAATTTTACATGTGTTTCGGATAGCTCTAGTTGTTTCTTTAACTCTTCTTTATTTTCCCATTCTTCCTTTGTCAGTTCTTCTTCGAATGTTTCGAAACATGTTTCTTTTTCATCTTCTAGAAATAGCATATGTTCATCTTCAAGCTTCTCAATCGTCGCTTTGGCAGAAGTAATAAATAGTTCTTCTTTATGATCGATGGAATGATGAACAATTTGTTGCACTTTTGGGAAATCATTATGTACGAATGTTTTATCTTTTAATGAAGTGAAAAAGATATCTTTTGGTTCCACTGACCATGCCTGAAAAGCATTTGCCACGGATTGTTTAAAGGCCTCGAAGGATAGTTCCTCTTCCCGATGTTTATCGACTTGGTTGACGATTAAATAGACATTTTCATTGTAATGAAGTAATTGCTTGGTAAATTGGAAATTAAGTTCAGACTGGACATGATTATAATCCATTACATAAAACACAATATCTGCTAAATGGAGGGCGGATTCTGTTGAGACGCGGTGTGCGTCATCTGTGGAATCCACTCCAGGTGTATCCATTACACTAATGCCTGCCGGTAACCCAGATGATTCGTGACCAATTTCAATTTGAGAAACTTGACTGCCATCTTTGGAATACTTTTTAACTAATCCGATATCATACTCTCCTGAAAACTTGACAGGTGCTTGGTCGACAAAGTGAACAAGCGCATAGTTTTCATCTGTTTTTTGAACCGTTACGATATTGGCAGAAGTAGGTATTGGGCTTGTTGGTAAAAGCTGTTCCTCCACTAGCGCATTGATCATACTCGATTTCCCGGCAGAGAAATGACCCGCAAAGGCAATCGTGAATGTACCTTGTTCTAATTTCTGCGCAAACAATTTTGCCTTCGCATAACGTTCTTCATCTTGATGTTCGTGAAATAATGTAGCAAGTAAAGCGTTTTGTTCTTTTATGTTCTGTAACTCAGCTGAATGTACCATTTGAAAAAACTACTCCTTTATATTTCGACAATGTAGTTTAATCATAGCAGAAAATGTTCAAAAAAAGACCCTATTTGTACGGACAAATATAATCCACTCGCATAAATATTTTGAATAGTGAGGAGATCTTTTACTCTAAAAATAGAGAAAAGCAAAATAATAAAAGCACAAATCCCTCTCTCTACTTTAATGTAGCAAATAGTACCGATGAATAGTAAGAAACACATAATAAGGATAAGGCTTCTTAATAAGCTTTAACAGCTAATCACTACAAACAAAATTTTTTGCAGTTTTTCGGCTGTGGGAATCCAATAAATGGCTAAGGGCAACAAATTGGCATTGAAAGCAACCAATTCAATTCTTAAAGCAATCAAATCAGCATGAGAGCAACCAAATTGCCGATGAAAGCAACCAATTACTTGAAAATAGTTTTCCACATGTCTATTTACTTTGCGGCAAAAAACAATCCTCCCTTCTAAATCATCTAATAAAGGATAAATTAGCACCATATAAACAATACTAACTTTATAATATTTAGTTTGGAGAGGTGAAATAAGATGACCGTCTTAACGATGAAGGAACTGGCATTTATGGAAGATGAAATACGTGCAGAAGCGATAATCGCAAAAACGATGAACTGGTGTGCTGCACAATGCAAAGACCAAGAGCTTAGAAAAGTACTCGAGGAAATTGCAGAAGAACACCAGTTAAAAATTGCCCAACTCTCCCAATACTTCAACCGAACCAACCATATTTAAATACTCCAAAAGGATGATTAAGATGCCAAATAATATAGCAGGTCGCGGCTTAACAGATCGGGAAATGCTCCAACTTTGTCTAGAGCTGGAAAAGGGCCGCTGTCGAAGCATCACCAATACCATGTTAGAGACCACCCATCAGCCACTACGAGAAATTTATGAGCAATGTTTTGAAAATGCAAGTTCTAATCATTACAAGCTTTTTCAGATTATGGACAATAAAGGCTGGTATAAAACTGAACTTGCAACTGAGGAGCAGATTAGCAAAGTACAGGAACTTATGCAAAATAACCTGCATCCAGATAATTAATTTAAGAGAATACCTAAAAGCGTACAATATATCATACGCTTTTAGGCATTCTCTTTTGTTTACCATCTTCAATATTCCTTACCCACTATCGTTCCCATTTCTCACAAAGATGTTTTGATGACTCCGATTTAATATTTCACAAATAATAGTGAATGATTAGAAGAAATTAAAGACATACGTGAAAATAATTAAGTTGAAAAGTTCTTTTTAACCCTTAAATAACTATTAAATAAAAGATATTTGGTTTTAATTTTCAGTGAAAATTACAGTAAAAACGGCATTGCAAAAATTATCAAAAGGATTTTTTGCCGAATTTTTAACTGTAATGGTCTATTATTTTAAACTGTCTCGGCTGGGGTAAATGCTTCCCATTCATTATATTTCGTTGTTATTGATGTAATAAACCAATTCTCTCTAAATGGTTCTAAATTCTTTTCCACAATAATAATCTTCTGCCCACTTACCAAATTCTGCGTAGATGTCTCTACGTCATATTTATTTGAATGTATTTTTCCGTTAATACTCCCTCATTATAAACCGTTAGAATCATGATGAAGAAGAAAAGTACTCGTCCTGATAGAACCCCCTCGTCTGCAGTAAACCCAATATTAGAAAAAGTAGAATATACAAAGCCAATAGCAACAAATATAGATAAGATAAATTGTCCTTTTATAGACCTAATCATAAAATCCTCCTATAAATATTATTAAACTTTCTGCACCTTTACTTTAATACAATTGAAATGAATAGAGGTTCCAATTTTATATATATTTTCCATTATAAATTATCAAAATCCGTTTTGCTTTTTGAACTATTCTGCTTTTTTAGTTGAATTAGAAAGTACTTAAACGGGTCTGAATTACCTTCAAATAGTTTTTAAATTTTCAAGTTAGTTTCAAACAAAAAGTATATCATTTATATTTTTCGTTCAGGTAATAAATCTGTTTAACTGCTTCATCTATATGGTTTACATCAAAAATTTGGATATTTGTATTAAGTTCTTTTTTTAAAGTCTCTGCTTCTTTGCTATTTTCACTTGGGATGATCATGAATTGAAAACCGGATTTTTCTACGATTCGTATTTTTTCCTTGATACCTCCCACAGCTTTTACTTCACCTTTTCCATTTATAGCTCCAGTAACAGCTATTGGTATGTGATTTTGAAAGGTTCCATTTATCATCAATTCAGTTAGTAATATGGCAAGACCTGCACTATTTCCTATTGCTTGATCGTAATTAAAGTAGTCGGTAAGTCTTTGCTCTTCTTTCCCGAAATATTCCTTAAATCCTCTCTCATCTTTTCTTTTGGAGATTTTTCATTTAGCCCCAACCAACCTAGCAGAGTCCTATTTTTGTTTTTATAACTCATTGGATTGGTTAATTCGCTTATGGTTAGGACATCTTTATGCTCTTTGGTTAATTGCTCCTGAACCGCATGTTTACTTTCCATATTATTTAATGTTTCAATTTCAATACTGATAATAAAAATTCCTGAGCGCTCTACTGTCTCCCTTGGCTCAAAATATATGTCTGCTATATGTGAATGTGTAGCGAACCCAATAAGGGGCAGCTCATAGCAAAATAACAACAACAAGAGGATGGATAGCGAGATAGTCATATTTCGTCTTACCGTACGTTTCTTTCTAAATACCGCGGTAGAGATTGACAAAATCAGTAAGCTTATAAGCAAGATACCTAGATATGAAATTTCATCAATAACATCATGAAAATATAAGAAAAGAAATAGAAGATAAAAAAGAAGTGTTAAAGAAATATGTAATATAGTAGAAAAACATTTTGCTTTTTGAATGTTAATCTACCCTCTCTTAATTTATGTAACTCGGAAGTCTTTAATATCTAAGCAAATATTCTTTATGTAGTTCTACGTCTAAAGTAAAAAGAGGTTTCAAGTTATTTACATTTCACAATATCTATCTATACCTCAATATTAATCAGTAGCGATAAAAGGCACTGTAAAACGAAGGTTTTAGGCAGTAAAAAGGCTCAGTCCATCTGAACTAAGCCTTCTCTTTTATTACACATTATGTTCGAACAACGAATTAAAATTTCCTGTACATATAACTTAAATTTCCCATACAATTGAATAATCTTTCATACTCTGCACATCCTAGTACCTGTATGAAAAAAATTATGAGTAGTTAGGGAGTGCTATTATGGGAGTATTAAGTGGAAATCCAAAAGATGAACCGTTACATTATGGTGAAGTGTTCGGTGTCTGGACAAATCTGGCTACAAACAATGGATTTATTGCTGCATATCAAACGTTTATTAACCACACTGGTGATCAAGAATTAGCAAAACTAATTGAAGAATTTATTCTCAGTATGAAAGAAGAAAATAAGCAATTAGAAAAGATATTAAAAGTAAATGGCGTCGGGCTTCCTCCTGCACCACCTGAACGTCCGGAAGCTAGATTAGAGGACATTCCACCTGGTGCAAGATTTTACGATCCTGAAATCAGTGCTTCACTTTCAATGAATGTAGCTGCAGGTTTAGTTGCTTGCAGTCAAGCTATGGGAACGTCCATTAGAGAAGATATCGCTTTAATGTATGGTCAATTCCATATGAATAAAGTTCAACTAGGTGCCAAATTGTTACGATTGAATAAAAGTAAAGGTTGGCTTGTTCCTCCACCACTACATGTAGACTTTCCAGATAAATAATAATAATTCCAAGGGCAATCTATATTTGATTGCCCTTTTTATTTTCTTAGTACAAATAATATGACAATTGCGACATAAAAACTCCCATTCATCTTCAACTAATCTGCCCCGTTCAATAAGAAAAAAGGCTTTACTCCTTCTTGAAGTAAAGCACCCGTTAGTTGAATAAGCACCTTATTTTTTATTACACCTTGCGGTCGAACAGTCTATGAAGCACTATCTAAAATATCTATAGCTTTCTTAGAAGCACGTACATCAAGAGCGAAGTTCATTTTGCTGTAACTGAATTGTTAGGCTCATTCCCCTGATATCCTTCACTGTTGCTGAAATTTTTCTTCTGGTAACATTTCAAACCGCCCCATGAAACCTATTTAGAATGAGATATTTCGGCAGCTTTCAATTCAGCCTTACGGAAATAGTCACTTAGCAAAACGAATTGACCATTTTCGGTTCATCGTCGCTCGACAACGTTTTACATTTTACGAACTACCACAATACTTCCATTTAGCACCGATATTATCGCGGTAATTATAATCCTTCACATCGCTAACCGTTTCTTTATCATCACGTTTTACAAGCTCACAACCTCTCGCTTCTAATTCAGCAATCGTGATTCGATTAATATGGACTAGGTTGTTTGCCCATTTACCATAATTTTGTTGTTGTCATGTGAACACTCCTTTTATTTTACAAAGCCTCTGATTTCAAATAATATTAGCTTGATAATAAAAGTGGTGATATATCCAATTTATTTTTTTGTCTAGATATACAATTTAATAATTGTAGTTCGCATTATGATCGGTTTGTTTCATTTAGTATTTTTTTATAACTTTCAAGAATTTTTTTAGCCTTTTAGGCCACATTAATATGGTCTAGGAGGTGAACGTTCATGGTGAATAACAACGACAATAACCGCAACAACAATAAAAATCGAAATAACAACAACAACAACAACAACAACCAAAATAATGCAACTGAGTTCGGTGAAGATTTCAACTTTGACAATTTAAATGAGCAAAATAACAAACATAATAATAATGAGCGAAACAACAACAACAACAACAACAACAAGTAGTCAGTAATTTAGTTAGCTAATACAGTCATCCCTAAACTTAACTTTAGGAATGACTGTATCTATTGCTGTTTCTCCTGCTTCATATTTACCGCCAACCTATTACCCCAATATTTCTTCCTTTAAGGTTGTATATTTTAAAAACAATTAGTTGATAATAAGCATAGTAAGATATCTACTATTCCGAAGTAGCTCAGTGGTAGAGCAACCGGCTGTTAACCGGTTGGTCGTAGGTTCGAGTCCTACCTCCGGAGTTATTAACTAAAGAATGGTTGATCGTGTTATTTCACGATCAACCATTCTTTTTATTATTCCGCAATTTTCCGTAACATTTTCTTCTTAACACTTTTGGAGGAATCTTCATTCTGCCTCTAATATTGAAAATGCAACATCAAATCCTTCTTTCCACAAAATTCTTCTACATGTCACAGTGATGGTATTTCGAAGATTTAATTATTCCCTTATTGAAGTATAGCACCCGTTAGTTTAAGTACATTTGAAACCGACAGTTATCCAAAATAATTATGAAACCACCAAACAACAAGAAATATACCCCCTACTCCCCAAGCAGTGGTACTCCATATCCACCAAATTACGGATTTAGCTTTTGATGAATTTTCCTCGTCTTCCATATTTGCTTTTATCAAAGCGACCTTACTTTCCATACCTTTTTTCATAGAAACGAGAACAACTAATCCGATTAGCATGAAACCAGTAGTTATCCAGTGTAATAAGTCCACCTTCTATACCCCCTTTTTTTTATGAATTACTTTCCTTTCAAACTTCTTTATTCGATTAACCTGTTGCTTTACTTTAATACGTTTAAAACAAATAGATGTTCCAATTTTATATAATTTTTCCATTTATAATAAGTAAAAATCCATTTGGCTTATTGAACTAAACTGCCCCGTTAGTTCAATAAAGAAAAGGTTTCACTCCTTCTTGAAGTAAAGCACCCGTTAGAAGAAAATTAGAAGTAAGGCTCCTACTATGAAACAATAATATGTAAAATAAACCAGCTTCCCATTTTTCATAATTCCCATAAACCACTTCATCGCAAAATAGGTCATTAATAGTGTTGCAATAAATGCAGCTAAATATGGAATTGCCAAATCTGCTTTATTCGTTTCATTTAGAAAATCAGAAAGACCTAGTATAACTCCTCCGAGGCTCACGGGAATATACAACATAAATGAAAATCGAAGTGCCGTATCTTGTTTCATTCCAACAGCAACTGCGGAAATAATTGTTGCACCTGAACGACTAATCCCTGGTGTTAATGCGACAGCCTGCCCTAATCCCACGAGGAAAGCGTCCTTAATTGTAATACTACTCTCGTCTTTATTACCTTTCAGATTGCGAATTAACCACAGGGCAATTCCTGTTACGAAGAGCATCACCGCAATCGTTGTCATGCTAACGCTTTCTGCTATATAATCACTTAATAATATCCCAAGAACACCTGCTGGAATAGTGCCAATGACGATAAAGAAAACAAAACAAAAGTCGCTCTTATAACGAAGATTTTTCGTTTTCAAATAAAGAATTGAATTTACTGCAAGTCTTGCGATATCTTTTCTATATATAAAAAGTATCGCAAATAGTGAAGCTGTATTTGTTAATATAGCAAAAGTAAATCCTTGTTCACCTAACCCCAAGATTTCACTTGCAATCATTACGTGCCCACTAGATGACACAGGAATTGGTTCTGTAAAGCCTTGAACTAGCCCAATTAAAATCATTTTTACTATTAATGCAATATCAAATTCTCCCATTTTTACCTCCCTATATATCCTCATTCTTAGATCATCGCCTATTGGACGTTCTATTTCTAATTTTAAATATATTAAACTGAAATCAGAAAAACCATCGATTAATCTAACAATATGATGGACTTATGTTACATTTTAGTCACTTTAGTCTTTAGGTGGAATGTAAAACCATTCTATTTCTTATTCAACTCAACTGCACCGTTATTGAAAAAGCGTCTCTACTTATTGTAGAAATCCACCGATAGTTAGTAAGCAGAAAGCCGAAGCTTTTTGTTCGTGTCGGTATCAGTAAACAGGCACGATTTTACCAAAATATTTTTGAATGCCCGCCAGGAATCCGCACAAAGCATTTGAACCCGATAGACTGGCAGACGTAATCCAGAAGAAACAGAATAAACTCAGGTTTGGGATTAGCAATCCATAAGAAACAACGCAAGTTAAATTATGCTAAAATGTAGTTAATGTATAATGTTGAAAATCCTCATGAATAAAGGAGAGCTGAAAATGAGAAAACTCGTTCTATTTCTGCACGCATCGCTTGACGGTTTCGTAGAAGGGCCGAATGGTGAAATGGACATTGGCTGGGTTTCCTACGATGCTGATTTGGAGAAACACGCGAAAGAAATTCTGAGTACTGTCGACACTGTCATTTGGGGACGTGGAACTTATCAGATGATGCATAGTTACTGGCCATCTGTGCCTTCAAACGCATCAGCTTCTCAGCATGAACGGAATCATGCCGAGTGGATCGAAAAGACAGCCAAAATCGTTTTTTCCAGGACGCTGGAGAAAGTCGAATGGAATAATTCCAGACTCGTGAAAGAAAATGTCGAGGAAGAGATCAATAACCTCAAACAGCAGCCAGGCAAGGATATGATCATCCTTGGCAGTCCAAGATTCGCACACTACCTTATGCAGCTTGATTTAATTGATGAGTTTAAAATTACGGTTTCTCCCGTCTTGATCGGTAAGGGTTTGCCGTTATTCCAAGGTATCAAGGAGAAGATTAATCTTCAGTTAATCGAAAACAAGACCTTTGATTCTGGAGCCATAGGTCTCGTTTACCAGACGGTAAGATGACCTTGTCACTTAAGGTGATTATACTAAGGGGAGACTAGCTCAATTACCCGCCTTTTTCCACAAAGGCGGTTTTCTTATGGTCACAAATCAACGAATCAGTCGGACATAATGAAATGATAGGTAAATCATTTATCGTTTTGAACATATTTTTTAATAATCCTTGACCGCGATAAATTTCACTAATCGCAAATTGGTATAAAGATATTTTTTTTTGAGTTTTTTTTCTGTAAAATCGAAAAGCCCCTACCACTTGCCCTTCTACTGTTGCCACTATCATTTGCTTTCTTCTTATGGATGCTTTAATTCCAAGAGGACATAAAAATTCTTCAGAGTAAACCGCACTGTTACTGCTGTCTAAATTTTCGTTGAAGAACGACACAACTTCAGGTATATGAGTTGGATTTGCTAAGGCTATCTGCATATTTTTCCCCCCTTAACGCTTTTTAAGACTAAAGAGACTTATATATTTCTCCTATAATACCTTCGAGTTGATGAACACCCAATTCTGCATTCGTCATTATGACCGCACCCTTCTCTAAATAGGGTAACGCCACCAGCATACATTGAAAACCCACTCCCCAACCAAGTGATGTAATTTCTAGTTCTTTTTCAGAGCCTTCAAGAAACAAACCTAATCCAGTCCAACTTTTACCTTTTTGTGGGCTTATCATTTCTTTTGCTAAGCTTTTCGAAATGCCAACCTTGCTTTCACCTTTTACAGCATTCATTAACTCAAGAACCAATTCAGCTAAATTCAAAGAAGTTGTCCATAATCCAGAAGCCGCTGGATAAGGATACATGGGATATTTTCCATCTACTAATTCACCGTTTTTATTGTGACCACAAGAAAAATTTTGTCTATCAACTTCCAACATTGTTGTATTGAAATGGCTATTTGCCATTCCTAATGGTTCAAATATTTGCTCATTCATCACTTGATGAAACGGTTTGTTCGTAACATCTTCTATAAGTTGTTGAATAATACAAAAACCTGCATCCGAATAATGGAATTCACTTTCTGGTTCACACTTGACGTCAATAGGAGTTTTACAATAAAGAGTTTTCCCCTCTAATAATTCAACCATTGAAGGAACACCTATTTTCGAGTTCAGTTCAGGAAAACTACCTTCAGGGTCTTTAATTCCAGATTGATGACTTAGTAAGTTCCTCAATGTCACTTTTTTATTTTTAGTAAAATCATTTTCTGGTACTTTCCACGATCTAAGATTATCATTCACATCATCATCTAAATAAAGAAGTCCTTCCTCTACTAGCTTTATCACAAGTATTCCCGTTAAGAACTTACTAATTGAACACGCACTAAAAATAGAATCTTTATTTGTTTTTTTGTTGCTTTCCACTTCTAATAAGCCGTAATTTTCTGTTCCACTAATTTCGCCGCCCTCAAGTAATGTAATACTTAAACCTTGCACATTGTAATGTTTCATGCGTTCTTGAATGTTAATATTTTTTAATTTCAAAATTATCCCCCTTATTAGTATTATCGAATAAATTATAACACGAATGTACGTTCTTTTATATTTATTTGTAAAATAAATTTTTCTTCAACTAAAATGCAAACTTATATAAAAAACCGGTAGACAATTTTCAATTTCTAAGAAAAAACAAACCTCGTATCTTAAGCATATTTTTGCTCAAAATTCGAGGTTTTACCTGTTTATCGCTATTAATTTTAAAATTTAAGATCGATTATTCCGGAAAGCGAATCTTCAACTAATCTGCACCGTTAGCTGTATTAGTACCTTCTCTTTTACTTACACATTATAGTCGAAATGCATATTAGATATTAATCGTATTTTTTCCACCCATATGTCATACTTCAAACTTCATGTATCAAATGGAATTAGCGATAAATTATTTTCCATTTTTAATGAAACTTAAGAGGGATTTCTTAATTGAGTGTAGAAAAATATATGTGCAAATATAACACAGGAGGCTAGTATGACTAATTTAATTTCACATATCGCTACACTGGAAATACCAGTTACTAATTTAGAAGAATCTATGGAGTTTTATATCGATATCCTTGGTGCCGAAGTCCACTTTCAAGGTGAAAAAAATGCTATGCTTACTATGAAATCAAAAGGAGTTCCTACAATTTTCTTGGTTGAAACTGAAGAAATTAATGGATTATCATTCAGAAATACAAATACTAATATCGTTCATAGCATAATTGACTTTTATACTCCTGCCTTAAAAGAATTATATGAGTGGCTAGAAGGAAAACAAGTTGAAATTGGTCCTTTAAATTTACAAGGAGAATTTGGTGGTTTTGGATTTAAAGATCCTTCCGGAAATTGGTTAAGTGCATGCAATATCCTTCACCCGGAACAGTAAATTTTTTTTACTATTTAAGTTACAGGCGTAATTTTTTTGCGACTTTCTTTCTATTACACATAATGAGTCTAATGATGCGACTTAAAACTCCCATTTTCTTCTTCAACTAACCTGCGTCGTTAGTTGAAGAAGAATAATTAAAATATATTCTTACTATCTTCCCGTCCATATACAAGTTCGGAAAATTTCTTTCCACCAATCTACACTTCAACGGTATCTATTTTTCTACCACCAAGTGATTCATAAAACAGACAAGAAATATTATCTTTTAAGAAAAGAACAAACATAGAGTTTAATCCCATTCCTTTAATTTCATCTATGACTGGTTTAACAAGGGCCTTTCCAATACCTCATCAGAAACTATGTTGGCATATGTTGCTTTCCAACTGTTGACTTGTACTTTAGCTATTCCTTTCGCATCGCTTAAAATTGCTTTTCTAATTTTAATAAACCCGTTATCCATTTGTTTCACCCCTCCATAAACCACATTAACAATAAAAGCTATCTCCTGACCAGCCTTGTTCTGCTAAAGCACCTGTTAGCTTAAGTACAATGCTTCACAAAGTACTGAATTATGGTATGAATTTTCACCAGTTAAGCATATTCAGTGACTTAAAAACTCTTTTCTACATTGAAAAAAGACTTTCTAACATAAAATGTATAAATTAAAACGATTACTGACCAAATAAAATTGCCAATAAACGGTTGTTGATTATATGAGAATAATTTAATATAGCTTATTAGACCAAATCCAAATGAATATAATATCATTAACCAGAATCCCCATCTTTTTAAACGCATATAACCATAAATGATGATAAGGGAAACAACTGCCAACATAATCCTAAATGGCTGTTCTGGAAAGTTTGGTAAACCAAACCTATCTGCTATTCCAAATTCATCTGCTTCTGGATTAAAAAATATGGCTGTGAAAATCAATACAACTGCACCGAAGATGTAAAAATAACTAATAAAAGATACTCCTAAAGGTCTTTTCATTTTTTCACCCTCTTTACACAGTTTAAATTTAGTCCTTATTCCTTATCTTATTCACCCGACCTGCTCGTTAGTAAAAAGGCTCTGCTCCTTATTGAAGTAAAGCACCCGTTAGCTTAAGTACAATATTCACAACACCAACCTTTTGAAACCATTTAAGAATTCAATCGTATATAAGTTATTCTAGAATTCCGAATACTTAAAAACGTAGGGGGGATTAAATGAAAAAAATAATCTTGTTAGTTTTAACAACTTTCCTTTTGACAGCTTGTGTAAATAGTGACGATACTCTAAAGGCAAAAGTATCAGACTTTGAAGATTCAGGATTTAAAAATAATAACGGTCAGGTTATCGTTTCAGTTGAGGATGGAATAATGGTTAGTGGTACTCTTCGATTATATGAAAAGACTAAAAAAAGCAGTATAGATGAAGTTCTTGAGAAAGAAAATGCTGAATCTGACCAACTATTTAATAAAGTTTATAAAAAAGGAAAAATTGAAACAAAGGGTTCAAAATACTATGTAACTCTTGATGATAATATTTCTTTAGAGTTTGAAAAAATAGGAGAACGGATAATCAAAGATGCAAAAGGTGTAGAATACTTCACACAAGAAAATCCCTAGTAGTAACAATTGTCGAGATAAATTATTGCCACTGAAAAGCGTATTCAAATTCGAATACGCTTTTTCGGGGGAGAAAATCAACAATCGTATTAAACAGTAAATACATTTACTTCATCTTTTTTATAAGTTCTTATTGAACTAAACTGCGTCGTTAGTTCAATAAGAAAAGTGCTTTACACCTTCTTGAAGTAAAGCACCCGTTAGTTCAATAAGAATTAATGACTTCACCAAATGCTTGAAATCAAGCGAATTATCATTCTTGGTATAAACATTATAATGTTCCAGACCACTTCAAATATTATAGAACCACCAATCTCACCTAAAATTTCTTTAAAAACCCCATCCTGCTTTTCCTTTTTTTTCTTTGCCATCCTACATCTCCGAATCCCTTAATTTATACCCTCTGTAACTAAACTGCTTCTTTAGCCATAAACGTTTGCTAAAGCACTCGTTAGTTCCACAAAGAAAAGGATTAGCTACATGTGATATGACTTATTATAAGATTTGGGCATTAATAATTGACTTTAATCAAGGTCCTCGTCCTTTAATAATTCTTTCGCATTTTTTCCATTAGCAATGATTTTACCCCCAATGTTAAATTCCTTCACTTCTCCGCCTTCCAATGCGTAACTTGTAACATCATCACCGTGCGTAATAATGTCTCCATTGACGGTAAAACTTTCAATTTCCCCCCCTGATTTAATACTTACGGCGTTTGCCGCAAGTTTCATTATTACGCCTTTAACTAGGGAATTGCCAACAGACCCATATGTTACGACATTTTCTTCAATAATCATATTTCCAATGGGCTTACTGACTTGTATTCCAATGGAACCGTCGCCATAGGTTGTAATGGATTTAAATTTAATATTTTCTACTGTACCGTCATATTGATTGAACCCTCTCGCTCCTAATCCATATGTAATAATATCCTGTGCCAAGAAATCTTTTACTGTTCCAAAATTCACAAATCCAATGCCACTTGGTCCATAAGATATGATCGGACAATGGCTAACCCATTTTTCAACTTTTCCCCATGTATCCAGCACCATGTCATTCACCCCGTAAGTCACAATCTCGTCATGATGTTCAACTATTTTTGCTTCCACACCATACACAATGAATACTGCCGCGGTAATAATATTTGCTGTCCCATACGGCAGCATTCCATTTGAATAGACAGCACCTGTAGTTAGTGCTTCTAAATTAACTCTGCCACCTTCATCGCCGAATCCACAAACAAAAATACCTGAGCCAATTACAGGAGCATTTTTATCGCCTATAGAGATGTTTGTTAATTTACAATCAATTTGACTGTTAGGATCTGAATTAAAATTGTACACAGTCATTGCTCCTTGATACACATTAACGCCATACTTTTGAGGTTACTCACTATAATGCCTCGAATCGCAAGAGGTGATATGAATATTGTTTCCATAAAGGTTAATTCTGTCCGTTCCTTGCCTAGAAATAATGGAAACCTGACCTGAAATATGCAAATTTTCAAAGACAAGATTCCCCATATCTAGAATGCCACACACTGTATAAATTGCTCGGTTTGTTTGTTTTGTCATAACAGTTAGGTTTGAAATGGTATTGTTGCGAGTCACTCCAAAACCATCACTATTATTGAAGCTTACTATACATGATTCAATATTTTTTCCTGTTAATTGATAGCCTTCAGGTATAGTGATTGAATGAGAGGAAAGAATGGATCCTTGTACTTCCAAAATTTGCGGCACATTTTCAGAAATAGCATTCAATAATTCTAATAATGTAGTTATTTTTGTTTTTTTCATTTTTTATATTCACCCTTAAATTTATTCTAATTATCATAAAGTTATGATGTCCAATTTTTAGAGTGGTATCCTTTAAATAAATAATTCTCGATGTCCTATCCGATAAATTTATTTCACTAACCTGCATCTATAGTTTAAGCACAATAATTCACAAACTCCATACTATCATTACCATAAGAATTTAATTTTCCTTGATATTTTTCCTCCATTAAATGACCCGATTGTTGAATAACATGACTGAAGTTTTATATAAAACTTTATTATCTTTGCACACGTATTTTGCACAAATTTCAATCAATATACGAGGTTTCAGTGTTTATCGCTATTCATTTTATTTAAAAAAATTGGTTATTTCGGAAGTCGAATCTTCAACTAAACTGCTTCGTTAGTTCAATAAGAAAAAAAAAGAATACTTTTTTAATGTTTCAGTTCACACTAAAATCGCAAAATATTTTTTATACACTTTTAGTCTAAAATTAAAGAACAATCCAAAATTATTCTACGCAAAGATCCCGAACATGGGTCTTAGTCCAAACCTTTTCATTAATTATACATAGCCTATATTATACCTATGAAGGAATTGAAAATTATAAATACAATGCGTTTTAATGAAGGACGGCAAAAGTTCCCCGGTTTTACTAGTAAACAGGAATAGGAAATCCCCTGACGGTTCCGCCGTTAAAGCAATCTTTTTTGAATTCCCATACCAGAGAAGATAAGACGCCCCCCCAGTTGACCTTTCATTTTTCTTTCAACCTTGGATTGCGATAGGAATAACAAAAAAGTTAACTAGTAAGAACTAGTTAACTTTATAAATACGGTTCCACTCAATACCCCATTGAAGAACTTAAAGGGCCAGACTCTTCAGATAGTGGAAATCGCTTCGAAGTTTTTTAAAATAACAGGTCATTCCAAAAGGAGTTCGTCCTCGTCC
>NZ_JBFTLO010000016.1:0-87472 GCF_056396485.1 Psychrobacillus sp. 05T411
AGTCTCATTATGCTCACTTAGTCTCATTATGCTCACTTAATCCCGTTGGAGTCGCCGCCCTGCAGCGAAAATCAATGGAAATTGCCAAATTATTGAGATCCCATATTAACAATAAATGGTTGAACGAGACAATATCCACTGCGAACGCGACAATCTCGCCTTTGAACAYGACAAACTAGTMGAGTAGATGCTGGCCAGGCGTGTTCGGCGGGCTTTTAGACATATAATTCCTATAATAGGTCGGAATTATAGTTGTCTCACGTCAAGTAAAGAGCCATTTTGAGAATTGGTTGCTTTCACGAGTAATTTGGTTGCTTTCACGAGTAATTTGGTTGCTCTCGTGCTGATTCAGTTGCTTTCGTAGTAGAACTGGTTGCTCCCAGTCATCGGTTGGTTGCCCTAATCCATTTACTGAATGCATGTAATGGAAAAACTGGGTAAAATTTCGTTTTTTCAACTGGTCTGCATTGATAAGTATGTTGTTTCCATTAATTTTCACTTCTCCCAGTGGAAGTCGTCCTCCCGGCAGTGAAAATCTTAGCGGTTAATAAGGTGCGCTATCCCAATAAAACGTCTCAATCCTAGTACACTTGCCACATTTTGAGAATTGGTTGCTTTCACGAATAATTTGGTTGCTCTCGTGTTGATTTAGTTGCTTTCGTAGTAGAACTGGTTGCTCCCAGTGATCGGTTGGTTGCCCTAAGCCATTTATTGGATGAATCCAATGAGAAAACTGGTTGAAGTTTTGTTTTTTAACGGGATGGTATTGATAATTGGACAATTTCTTTTGATTTTCGCTGCAGACGTCGACTCCTACCGGATGAGTGGGCAAATGAGACATCTCAGGCGTACGCCTAAGGGAGGCGGGGATGGCTTATCGCTCACCCGGTGGAAAGCGTACGGCTGCAGCGAAAATCACAGCGGACACTTTATTCAACGCACTATGTCGCAGTTTCCCTATTATGCGCGACATTCCATTTATCCTTCACACTAGCTATATCAAATAGAGATAGGCGCTTGCGCTTTTTTGCAGGGCTAGAGATGTATATTAGTTCGATTTTTTAAAAGAGTTGCATGTAAAACTGGATTGCAATTTCATATAGTTATAAAGTAACCGAGCATGTCTACCTTGTTGTGTGTATGGATTTATTTTAGGATGTAGCCTCTCGAGAAACTCACGATCACATTCACATCGATCTCTCCCTTTACTGTAGCATTCATCATGTGCTTTACATGCTGCGTCTACATCATTGATAGGAGCACCAGGACCGCTACAACCAGGTCCACACCAGTTATATCCCGGAAATATACAAAAACGCTGCTGTCTTCTTCGTGACAAATTCATACCCTCCCCTTACATATATTTTCCCTTTTAATAACCTATTCAATAAAATACGAATATGTATAAACTACTACCTATTAGTTACTGGAAACACATAAAAAATTAATAAACACTTAACAAAAATATAGTATAATAGTAACTATTGAAAATGGGCTATTAGGTGAGGTGCGTGAAGAGGTGAATAGTAGAAAATTCGTATTCTTATGTAGTATCTTTTTAGTAAGTTTGATATTAACAAGCTGCAATACAGCATCTAAAAAATTGACAATCGGTATGATACCGGTAAAAGATGCAAGGGAAATGGAAAAGGAATTTGAACCTATTCGTCTTTATCTAGAAGGACAATTAGGCATTCCTATTGAAATGGAAGCTACCGATAGTTACCTTAGTTTGATAGAAGGAATGAAGAATGAAACAATCGATATTGGCTGGTATGGTGCTTTTTCTTATGTTGCGGCTGAAAGTGAAATGGAGTTGACTCCATTAATCGTTCAACAAAGAAAAGATACCGGCATTTACTATAATTCACTTATCATTACGCCAAAAGATTCAGGGATTAGTTCGATTGAAGAATTAGCAGGTAAGAGGTTTGCATTCGTTGACGCTGGCTCTACATCCGGATTTATTCTTCCTTACGCATTATTGAAAAGTAGAAATATAACATATGAAACATTTTTCGACGAAATAGTATACGCTGGTTCTCATGATCAAGTGCTAGCCAATATTCTCCAAAATGAGGTAGATGCTGGAGCCATTAGTAGCGTTCAGTATAGTAATTTGATAGAAAAAGGAATCGTAAAGCCGGAAGATATGAAGGTCATATGGAAATCGGAAAATATACCAGGATCCCCGTTTGTTGCAAGGAGCGAATTAGACAAAGAGATACAAAACCGTTTTTCCAAAGCTATGTTGGATTTACATACGGATGAACCAGAGACTTTAAATAGTTATGATAATACGATTGAGAAGTACATAGAAGTAGACAATAAATATTATAATCCTATAAGAAATATAGCAACTATTCTTGGGAAAGAGTATATGTACAAATATTTTTTAAAAGGGGATTAATAGGGACGAGCAGGGAAGTGGGTGGAACTTTTGAAAATAAGAAGTATTAAGTTTTGGGCAACGACTTTGATCGTATTGATGTGTATTGTCACCATGTCTTTATTCATTTTATTGTCATACAAAAATCTAAATGAAAGTTTAGAACAGCTATACAAAAATGAAGCGGAATCTGTCTTAACGCAAACGCTGTTATCTTTTGGATATCAATTTTCAACCGTTGAGAATACATTGGAGCAGCTTAGTCAGTCTCTTTTACTGCAAAACAATTATTCTAGCAGTGAAAAAGAAATTATGTCCATGATAGAAGAGTATCAAAAAAATTCTAATGTAAATGGGAAAATCATGTATGGTTTAGCGGATGGTAAATTTTATAGGGGAGAATATAAAGATATTCCTGATAGCTACCACGCACAAGAACAACTTTGGTACAAGCTTGCTATGCAAAATACAAAAAAAGTATATTGGACAGAACCGTATCTTGACTATGTGACGCAGGAAATTATTATTACAGCTTCTAAGTCTGTAGTGGGTCCTAAAGGGACGCTTGGGGTTATTGCACTAGACATGAATCTTCAAGAAATTAGTAGTCAAATCAGTAATTCGAAAATCGGAGAAGACGGCTTGGTTCTGTTGTTAAGTAGGAATGGTACGATACTGGCCAATCGTGATAATCACCTAATTGGTGAAACACTATTTGGTAGTCAACACGCCAAAATGAGAAAGGATACAGCAGAAAATTATGTACCATATATTGTGCAGAATAAGGAGTATCTTTTACGTTCTCACCCAATCGTACAAAATGATATGAGTATTGTTACGGCGATAAGTAAAGAAGAGATCATTCATAACCTTGTAAAAAGACAACAACCGATACTAGCAATTGGCCTATTTTGTCTCCTACTATTTGGTGTTATTGCTTATTTTGCGACGCTAAGAGGGGTCCGCCCTTTAAAAAAACTAGGAAAGCTAATGGTTTCTGTGGAAAACGGAAATTATGATGTGCAAGCAAACGTAAAGGATTACGAAGAAATAGAGCGGTTAGCGAATGGTTTCAATAGTATGATTATGTCGATAAAAACAAGAGAAAATAAGATTAACCATTTAGCATCATATGATTCGCTGACAGGTCTATTGAATAGAAGAAGCTTACAAGAACTGCTTACAGAATCACTAGAAAACGATGATTCCGAGTGCTTAAAAGCGGTAGTTTTTGTCGATTTAGATAACTTTAAAACTGTGAATGATACACTTGGACACTCGTTCGGAGATAAGCTAATTACAGAAGTGGCCAAAAAACTAAATGCATTGTCAACGAAAAATAAAGACGTTGCTCGCATAAGTGGCGATGAATTTATCGTAGTAATACATGAGTTAGAATCATTAGAACAAGCAAGAAACGAAGTGGAAAAAATTATCGAGCAATTTGATATGCCTATTTCAGTAGAATCTAGAATATTAAATATTACTGCAAGTGTGGGTGTTTCCTTATATCCAGTTCATGCTATCACTTCTGAAGAATTGTTGAAATTGGCAGATATGGCCATGTATGAAGCAAAAAGTTACGGGAAAAATGGCTATAGAATATTTGATGAGGGAATGAAAAAGCAACTAGAGGAAAAGTTTAAAATAGAGCTTGGCATTCGGGAATGTCTAGATAATAATGACTTCGAGTTGTATTTCCAACCATTATTTAATCCAGGTAAAGGAAAAATAGCGAGCATAGAAGCATTATTACGAACAAAAACGTCTGCGCTGTCTAACTATAATACTCTACAAATAATTGAAGTTGCTGAAATGACTGGTCAAATAGTAGAAATAGACAAATGGGTATTAAAGCAAGCATGCAACACAATTCAAGTGATTAACAGAAATAGGGAACAACCAGTTAGAATAGCAGTCAATATTTCGGCGGTTCATATTATGCAACAAGATTTTGTTCATAATATAAGAGAAATAATCGACGCATCAGGTGTTCAGCCTAATTGGATTGAGCTTGAAATTACAGAAACTTCTTTGATGCAATCATTTGATTTGAATAAACAAAAGCTAGAGGAACTACAGAAGCTTGGAATATCCATTCATCTCGATGATTTTGGAACAGGCTATTCTTCTTTAAGTTACTTAAACAGCTTACCGATCAATCATGTGAAAATTGATAAGAGCTTTGTAGACGGAATGCTGCTATCTGAAAAAGACGGCAAATTTATTGAGACAATTATCCATTTAGCGCATACGATAGGCTTACAAGTTGTAGCAGAAGGGGTGGAACATAGGGAACAATTTGAAAGGCTCCGAAGTTATAACTGTGAATTGATACAAGGTTATTATATAAGTAAGCCGGTTAGTTATGAGGAAATTGTTAATCTTCTAGAACAAAACTTCATAACGCTTCCAGTATGAATTTATAGTTGAAGACCAAAATAGTAGTGCAGAACAAAGTAAAAGTGAGCAGTGATGTTGCGCATTATAGGGATAATGCGTCGTAGTGGCCGCTGGGATTTTCGCTGCAGTCGTACGCTTTCCACCGGGTAAGCGATGTGCCTTCACAACCAACATCATGTTGGCCTCGGTAGGAGTCGACGGCTGCATCGAAAATCAATGGAAAATACTAACTTATCGGGGTCCAGTATTAAATAATTTCCAAATAACCATTGTCAAGGGGAAGTTTATTGTTCAGAATTTCATTTGGAAAAATAAATGTCCATGGTGTACTACTTTTTKATTCTATGCTCAGAGAAGGCAATGTGAAGGAATGTTCGATGCAAACTTCATTAGCCTGGATGTATTTTAGTTTAGTGTTTTGAAATGAATAAGGATGCATAGTGAAGTTATGAATGAGCACGGTTACTAATAATTCACCTTTATGATTGAAAGCTTGCCATAGTGGCGTTAACTGAATACGTTGATTGTTAGATTGGCAAGTTTCGAGAAAGACTGCTTCAATTTTTTGGCGATCTTTATTGGATATCGTTTTGTCCCATGATGATTCGAATTCAAGCTTATGCATGTATGCAACCTCCTTTTCGCTTTCTTAATCTTAGCATGTTTCGTATTAATCTTCTTTTAATTGTTCATGCTAAGAAAAGAAGGAGGTGTGATACCTATGGCTAAAGATGTTCTATGTGAAGTAAACAACTGTACGTATTGGGGATCTGGAAACAAATGTAACGCCGCCGCCATTTATGTCGTAAGTAATAAAGGAAAACAAGCGTCTAATAGTGAAGAAACAGATTGCAAAACATTTAAACCAGAAGCGTAATGCAACTAGGGTAACCATCATTTTGGTTACCCTTTTAAATTTTATACAAAACAATGGTAAGATTATAAGAGATATTGAAATATTGAAAATAAGAGGTGTGAAAGATGGCAATCGAAGTAGTAAAAGATTATTTTAAGGAATTTGGGATTGAAGAAAGAATTTTGGAATATGAGGCATCTAGTGCAACAGTTGAGTTAGCTGCGCAAGCATTAAATGTAGAAGGTGCACGTATTGCCAAAACATTATCCTTTAAGAAGGAAGACGGCTGTATTTTAGTAGTAGCTGCAGGTGATGCTAAAATCGATAATGCCAAATTCAAAGCAACTTTTGGAGTCAAAGCAAAAATGTTAACTCCAGATGAAGTACTCGAACAGGTAGGACATGCAGTAGGAGGCGTTTGTCCATTTGGTATTCCGGAAGAGGTGGCGGTGTACTTAGATGAGTCATTAACACGGTTTGAAACTGTGTTTCCTGCATGTGGGAGCAGCAATAGTGCTATAGAACTTTCGTGTGATGAGTTATTTACATATGCAAGAGGACGGGAATGGGTCGATGTTTGTAAAGGTTGGGGGTAAAGCGAAAGGGTGAGGCTATTTTGGTTACAGTGATTGCTCTATTTTTGGCAGCAGGATTAGCTGAAATCGGGGGCGGTTATTTTATATGGCTATGGTTGAGAGAAGGTAAGTCAGTATATTTAGGACTTTTTGGAGGAGTAGCACTAGCTCTCTATGGTGTTATTGCTACATTTCAAATGTTCCCTTCTTTCGGTAGAGTTTACGCGGCTTATGGCGGTGTTTTTATCGTATTATCCGTCCTTTGGGGATGGGGTGTCGATAAAAAAGTACCAGATACATATGATTGGATTGGAGCTTTAATATGCATAATCGGTGTGTCCGTTATGTTATTTGCTCCCCGAAATTAAAAGATAGGGATGATGAGATGTTATTTCAAAACGACAAGTTATCTGTTCGTCTATTAGAATTAAAGGATGATTCTTTATTAGTTAAATGGTTATCTGATCCTATTGTGCTTGAATATTATGAAGGAAGAGACAATGCATTTGACTTAGAGAAGGTGCATGAGAAGTATTACAATCGTGAATCCGGAGTAGTACGTTGTATCGTGGAGTTTGACAAAATTCCTATCGGATATATCCAATACTACCAAGTAGATAGTGATGAACAGGAGATATACGGGTATACTAAAGTGTCAGAGGTTATATATGGTATGGACCAATTCATAGGAGAAGTTGCATATTGGAACAAAGGGATTGGAACACTTTTAGTAAATTCCATGGTAGCGTTTTTAGTAAAACAAAATGACGCAGACAGAGTAGTGATGGATCCTCAAACATGGAATGAAAGAGCTATCCATTGTTATGAAAAATGTGGGTTTAAGAAGGTTAAGCTCTTGCCTAAAAATGAACTTCACGAAGGAGAGTATCGTGATTGCTGGTTGATAGAATATATAAGGTAAAACGTTTATAAATAGGTTTTGATTTATAATTTAATAACCCTTTACCTTAAAGATTTTAGTCTACAGGTAGAGGGTTATATTTTTAATATGTTGTTACTTTAAAAAACTTTTGTAACGAATAAATCCAACGTTGCCACCAAGTAAATCCATCTTGATATTTTTCTAAGTCCAAAGTGTACATGGCATCTTCATTGTTCCAAAGACGTTCGAAATAATCTTCCATTTGCAAGACAAGCTTGCTATCATTTGGAGCAATTACACGCAAATTATTTTCTAGATTATAATTATCCAATGTACGTTCCGTATAGTTTGCCGATCCACTTGAAATTATCGTATGTTCATCACTTTGAATCCAAATAGCTTTCGTATGATATTGGCCAATGACGGTGTTGTACCAACGAATATTCATCTTGCCTTCTGTGTCTTCCACCATCTCTTGTACAACTGGTCTATTAGGCAGTCCAGACTTTTCTTGGCCAAATGAGTTCTCGTTTGGATCCAAAATGAGATTCACATCCACTCCTCGATTGGTTGCTTCAATTAATGCATTTACAATATCTCGCTTTGCTACAAAAAACATCCCAAGCCAAATTTTATCCCCTTCTTTCGTGTCCGCCAAATCTGCCAGCAACTTATTCAATATCTTCTTCTCTGTTAAGTACTGCACTTCATATTCACCGTCTATTTCATCTACTTTGACACGTGGAAGTTTAGGTCCTCCAGAAAATAAGGAAACGACTTCTTCTGATTTTAAAATATCATTAATGATTGGACCAGTTACTGTTAATGCAATATTGCCGTGGAATCCACTCGCGTCATGCGGATTAGAGGATGTTACCATTGCTTCCTGTTCTGTTATGACTGCTTTTCGATGGTTCGCCTTTACGTTTAATAAGGTCATATACGACGCAATTGTCATTTTAGGAGCGTCGCTTGCCATCGCATTTGCTATCCAACCCTTTCCACCAATATCAAACCACTGAAAAAATATTCGATAAATGCCTGAGTATATCGGAGTTGAGTCTCGCAATGGATCCAAGTCGGTATAGACTATTTCTACACCCGCATCTCTCATTTTTTGGAACCATTTATTTTCATAAGAACCATAACCACGATTAAGTGGATCTGTAATAAATACTACTGGCATATTAGGATTCTCTTTCTTTTTATTGGATAGGGTAGTTGATATGGTGTCTGCAATTTTAGGGAAATCTTCGTCTTCATCGTAGTAACCATCAAATAAAAAGAAATCGACAACTACAAAGTTTTCAGCTTCATCAATCATTTCATTTACTTTATCAAAAATATGATTTTCATGTACCATGCCAGTTCCTTCTTGATCTTGTGCATAGGTAAGATCTGTAATGAATTCAACGGTATCTGTTTGATGTACATTTCCCGCGAATGAGACTCCCTCAGGAAGAGGTTTATATGTATGCCATAAAATAACGGCTATATAAATTAGCGTAAATAAAATTACAAAGCTAATGAAAATTTGTTTCTTCGACTTTCTAACCATAAGTGTTTCCTCCTACTTCTATTATTTTCTCCTATGTATTCCCTGGAATAATAGAAAGAAAACTAGCAGATCATTTTGATATAAGGACTCTTGAAAACGTATACAATATTCACTACAATAGTATAGTAGATAGAAAATTTGTAAATTTTATAATATTCGATATTTTGAAGGGGTGAGTATTTGGGGATCTTAAATGGTTTAAAAGTATTAGATTTTTCGACCTTACTACCTGGACCATTTGCTACTATGATGTTAGCTGATATGGGAGCAAATGTGGTGAAAGTGGAAGCTCCAAATCGTGCGGACTTAGTAAAATATTTAGGACCAATGGACGGTGAAGTATCGGCTACTTTTGGACATTTAAATCGTTCTAAACGATCTTTAGCATTGGATCTGAAACAACCGGAAGCGAAAGAAATTATTTATCAGCTAATCCATGAATACGATATTGTGATAGAACAATTCCGTCCAGGTGTAATGGATAAATTAGGAATAGGATATGAAAAGTTAAAAGAGATAAATCCTAAAATAATCTTTTGCTCCATTACAGGATACGGTCAAACCGGTCCTCTTCATAATCGGGCAGGACATGATATTAACTATTTATCTTTGGCAGGTGTAACGAGTTACTCCCATAGAAAAGATCAGATTCCTGTACCAGCTGGTGTACAAGTTGCGGATATTGCAGGAGGTTCCATGCCTGCTGTAATTGGAATTTTAGCAGCTGTCTATCACCGTGAAAAAACTGGAGTAGGTCAGCAAATTGATATAAGCCTTACAGATGTATCTTTTTCGTTAAATGCAATGTATGGTCCAGGATATCTAGTAGGTAAAGAAGAACCAAATCCAGAGTCATTATTGTTAAACGGTGGATCGTTCTATGATTATTATGAAACGAAAGATCATCGCTATCTTTCTATAGGTAGTTTGGAACCACAATTTCAAGCAATGCTTTGTGAGTTGATTGGCGATCCTAGTTTAATCAAACTAAGTAGCAGTGCACTAGTAGAGGACCAACAAGCTTTTAAAGAAACTTTAATAAAAACTATTAAGCAAAAAACTTTAGAAGAGTGGTTACTTATTTTAGAAGATGATTTTGATGGATGTATTGAACCGGTGTTGAGTTTTGCAGAAGCGGTAAATCATCCACAGCTACAGGCAAGAGAAATGGTCGTTTCTGTACCAAAGAAAGATGGGGGGACACAGCGCCAGATTGCCTTTCCAATAAAATTTTCTAGTGAAAAAGCGCAATATCATTTTGCCGGTGTGCAAACTGGAAATCATACAGAAGAAATTTTGAAAGAAATAGGATTGAACGAAGAAGCAATACATGCATTTACAAAAAAAGAGATTACTTTATAAAAGGGAGCTGGAGAGAATGTTTGCTGCATTAACACCATTAGATTGGAAAAGAAGAGCGATTAAATATTATCCGAAAAAAGTAGCAGTAATAGATGGAGATAAACAGTTTACTTATGAGGAGTTTGGGGAGCGTACGGATAAACTTTCTGCTGCTTTAGTGAATGCAGGTATTCAAAATGGTGATCATATTGCAGTCATGTTGCCAAATACGCATTATATGTTAGAAACTTTTTATGGAATTTGTAGTCTAGGTGCGGTACAAGTCCCTTTAAATTACCGATTAAATGCAGAAGACTTGGAATATATTATTAAACATAGTGATTCTAAAATGCTTATCGTGGATGAAGAATATAGTCATTTGATAGAAGGTATCCGTCCTAGTTTATCACTAGAAAAAATAATTGTTGTTGCAGTGGAAGGACATTCCAACACATTGGGAGGTACATATTATGAAGACTTTATCAATCAAGACTTCGAAAATGCTTCCCTACCAACAGTGGATATCGATGAAAATCAGTTACTTACATTGAACTATACAAGTGGTACCACTTCTAAACCAAAAGGGGTTATGCTGACACATCGGAGTAATTATTTAAATGCGGCAAACTTTATGTATCATCTAAATGTGAATCATGATGATGTATATCTGCATACATTGCCAATGTTCCATGCCAATGGTTGGGGGGGAGTTTGGGCAATTACAGCAGCCRGAGCAACACATGTATGCTTGCGTAAAGTAGATCCACCGCTTATTTTGGATTTATTTGAAAAACACAAAATTAGCTTGTTATGTGGTGCACCTACTGTTGTTAATATGTTGGTAAATGAACCGAAAGCAAAAGAAGTGCAAATTACAACAAATCCCCGAATGGCTACAGCTGGAGCACCACCAGCCGCAGCACTTATTGGAAAAGCCCAAGAAATTCTTGGATTCAACATGATGCATGTTTATGGACTTACAGAAACGTCGCCATTCATTTTATATAGCGAATGGAAAAAGGATTTTGATGATAAATCAGCAGAAGAACAAGCGACGATTAAGGCAAGACAAGGAATTGAATTAGCTTTTAACGGAGAAACAAAAGTTGTCAGTCAGGAAGATGGCAAAGAAGTTGCTTGGAATGGCAAGGAAATTGGAGAAATCGTTACAAGAGGAAATGTAGTAATGGAAGGTTATTACAAGGATCCAGAAAAAACAGCAGAAGCAATTGTGGATGGCTGGTTCCATACTGGTGATTTAGCGGTAACGCATCCAGACGGATATATCGAAATTCAAGATCGAATAAAAGATATGATTATTTCAGGTGGGGAGAATATCTCTTCAACAGAAATTGAAGGAGTATTATACAAACATCCTGACGTGTTAGAAGTAGCTGTTATTGCTGTCCCAGATGAAAAATGGGGAGAAGTTCCAAAAGCAATTATCGTGTTGAAAGATGGAAGTAATGTGACAGAACAAGAGATGATCGACTATTGTAGAACCAATATGGCTCATTTCAAAACACCAAAATCATTTGAATTCGTAGAGGCATTACCAAAAACAGCAACAGGTAAACTCCAAAAGTTCTTACTGCGAGAAATGTATTGGAAAGGGAAAATAAAAGTAAATTAACTTAATTAACAGACGGTTTTCCATTGAGCTATTAAATGGGGGATCGTCTTTTTAATTATTTAAATCCAGTAAATGGCATAGAGCAAGAGATTGAACATTATTAGCAACCAATCCTATTCAGAAAGCAATCAAATCAGCACGAAAGCAACCAATTCTTACCATAGCTCTTTACTTGATATGAGACAAAGGTGACGGTGCCGCACCATAGCTAAGCGTGAGTTGGCTCATGTAGGTTGTGGCTAGCGCGGAAAATTGCGGTCGTTAAATAAATAGTTGTTGCACAATCAGCAGGATCTATAACCGAACATTTAATATTGACATCTAGTTATTGTTCGTATATTATATTGTTCGGAGTAAGATAATTAAAGAATCAAGCGACATTCGTATATTCTCAGTAATATGGTCTGAGAGTTTCTAGTAGGAACCGTTAATTTCTAACTATGAATGGGTAGACTTAGTCTATCCATTTTTAGTTGGATTTTTTTATTTTAAGGAGGAGCCATGGAACGTTTTTTTAAATTGAGTGAATTAGGTACAAATGTGAGAACAGAAGTATTGGCAGGCTTTACTACTTTTTTAACGATGGCATACATTATTTTCGTTAACCCTGCAATTCTTTCGGCAGCGGGGGTTCCTTTCGATCAAGTATTTATTGCGACGATTGTTGCTGCAGTCATAGGAACATTAATCATGGCTTTGTTTGCGAATTATCCAATTGCGATTGCACCAGGTATGGGGATGAATGCTTATTTTACAAGTGTTGTCGCTACGCAAGGTGTTAGTTACCAAGTAGTTTTTGGAGCAGTTTTGATAGCAGGTATTATTTTCTTATTATTAACATTTACAAAGTTACGAGAAGTATTAATTAAGTCAATTCCTACTTCCATAAAGTATGGAATTACTGCTGGTATAGGGCTGTTTATCGCATTTGTCGGATTGAAAATGTCTAAAGTGGTTGTTGGAAATAGTGACGCGCTTGTAACGCTTGGTGATTTGCATGATCCAGTTGCAGTCTTATCGATTATTGGTTTGTTTGTAACAATCATATTAATAGCACTTCGAGTAAAAGGGGCGCTATTTGTTGGTATGTTCGTTACTGCAATTATCGGTTATTTTATGGGGATGTTACAGTTAGACGGGGTAGTTTCGACTCCGCCATCCATCGTGTTTTTTGATGTAGATATTCCGGGTGTGTTTACGAGTGGTTTATATGCTGTCGTATTTTCATTTTTACTTGTGACGATATTTGATACAACTGGAACGTTGATAGGTGTGACAGAGCAGGCAGGTTTGATGAAGGATGGGAAATCGCCAAAATTGAAATCTGCATTTGCTGCGGATGCGTTTGCTACAACTGTTGGAGCAACTTTTGGGACGAGCCCGTCTACTGCTTATATTGAATCATCGACTGGAGTAGCAGCAGGAGGACGATCTGGATTAACTGCACTTGTAGTAGCAATTCTATTTTTCGTTGCTTTGTTTTTCTCCCCATTAGTGTCGGCCATTTCATCGCTTCCAGCCATTACAGCTCCTGCTTTGATCATTGTTGGCTGTTATATGATGGAGGGACTTGCAAAAATTGATTGGAAAAAGTTCGATGATGCATTTCCGGCTTTTGCGATCATTTTAACGATGCCTTTAACTGGAAGTATTGCAACAGGTATTGCGGTTGGATTCATTATGTACCCTATTCTTAAACTTGTAAGTGGTAAAGGTCGTGAAGTACATCCGATTATATACATTTTCGGGGTTATTTTTGCGATTCAAATGATTTTCTTTCCTTGATATAAATGTAATGAAAAACTTCCAATAGTTTGATTCTATTGGAAGTTTTTTTATATTATTTCGAGGATACGACTAAAAATCGTACCGGTTTTTCCGTTAAGTTATACCAATAATGCGTTTTATTTGCATCGAACATAGTAGATTGTTGCTCTTCTAAGCTTTCTTCACTCCCGTCAATTACCACCGTTAACGTCCCTTTTATTACCATTAAAAATTTGTGCCCACTATGTGAAAAAGCATTCCCTTTATTTTCCCCAGGTTGCAGTGTGACTAAAATTGGTAAATAGGAAGCATCGACAATTCCATTTGATAAATCCTGATAATAAAATTGCTGTCTGATGGCATCTAAGTTATCGGTTTGGGAATGGTCGGAAAAGAATATAGTTGGATTTACCTTCAATGCATCCGCTATTTTCTTTAAAGACTCTAGCGTAACACTCGATTTTCCACGTTCTACTTGGGATAAGAAGCTAATAGAGACGCCTGTGAGTTCAGCTAGATTCTTTAAGGTAAGTTTTCGTTCCTTACGTAATTGTTTTAATATCTTTCCTATAGAATTAGAAGTCATATTTACTACCCCTTTTGTAATACTCTTAATTTAAATCATACATTATTTTTTTTAGGACGGCTAATAGAGATAATGCGTCTTAGTCATCGGCGTCTCAATCCAAGTGAAGAGCTTTTTTGAGAATTGGTTGCTTTCACCAGCAATTTGGTTGCTCTCATGTTGGTTTGATTGCTTTCGGAATAGAATTGATTGCTTTAAGGGACCGATCTGTTGCCCTTAGCCGTTTTCTGGATGAATAAATTGAATAAAGTGGAAAATCTCAGCGGACACCTCATCTAACTGACTACGACGCAGTATCTCTATAATATTCAATATCGAATTGACAGAATATTTTAGATTAATTACAATAGAACTGGGAGAGTTAAAGTGTCACTTCAATTTTAAAAGGGGAGATGTAAAGTGGATCCAAAACAAATGAGGAAAGTGTGGGTTGCTAGTTTAGTAGGAAGTTCGATCGAATGGTTCGATTACTTCTTGTACGGGACAGTAGCAGCTCTAGTGTTTAACCAGTTATTTTTTGTTACGGAAGATCCATCGGTGGGAACTATTCTTGCCTATGCATCATTTGCATTAGCATTCTTTATACGTCCATTCGGAGGGGTTATTTTTAGTCATATTGGCGATAGAATTGGGCGAAAGAAGACGCTTGTAATTACGTTAAGTTTAATGGGAGTTGCAACATTTGGTATGGGGTTACTTCCAACTTACCAAGCAATCGGTGTATGGGCTCCGATTCTTTTAATAACCCTTCGTCTTGTACAAGGTTTAGGTATTGGGGGAGAATGGGGAGGAGCGTTACTTCTTGCGGTTGAGTATGCGCCGAAAGAAAAACGTGGTTTATATGGGGCTATTCCTCAAATGGGTGTAACAATTGGGATGGTTCTAGGGACTGTTGCATTATCGATCATGACATTATTGCCTGAAGGTTCATTTATGACTTGGGGTTGGCGTGTTCCATTTATCTTTAGTGCATTATTAGTTGTTTTTGGGTTATGGATTCGTAAAGGAATTGACGAAACGCCATCATTTAAAAAGGTGCAAGAATCAGGAGAAATTCCAAAACTGCCGATAGTAGATACGTTAAAGTATCATTGGCGCGAAGTACTAATTGCAATCGGTGCGAAAGTAGTAGAAACTGCACCATTTTATATTTTCGGTACCTTTGTCGTATCGTACGCAACAACAAATTTAGGCTTCTCCAGAACTGCAGTGTTAAACTCGGTGATGATCGCTACAATTGTTACGACGATTTTGATCCCGATTATGGGAAGCCTGTCGGATAAAGTGGGTCGCAAAAAACTATATGTTGCTGGAACGATTGGAATGATTTTATTTGCATTCCCTTATTTCTGGATGTTGCATCAGCAATCTGTTGCATTATTAGTGATTGCAACGATTATTGGTTTAGGTATTATCTGGTCTCCGATTACAGCGGTATTAGGTACGATGTTCTCGGAAATCTTTGATGCTAAAGTGCGATATACAGGAATTACGTTAGGGTATCAAATCGGTGCAGCGGTAGCTGGTGGTACTGCTCCGCTCGTTGCGGCAAGCTTACTATTGAAGTTTAATGATTCTTATATTCCAGTTGCGTGCTATATTATTTTCACTGCAGTTATTTCATTGATCGCAATATGGGCTGTAAAAGATCGCAGCCAAGAGAATTTGGATGATATTAGCAAAGTAGATGCTGAAAACTCAAAAGAGAATTCTAACGTTTCCAATGCATTGGGCAAAGCATAATAAGTAAAGCGATAAAAGGAAATATCTCGTCTTTCGCTAAGGTTTGTGAAAGACGAGTTTTTCTTAATTAATGGAGGTTTTTTTCATGTTAGTAGTAAATGAACAACAAATTATGCATACCTATGTTATGAAGGATGCAATTCAAGATATCACCAAAGTATTAAAAGCCAAGGAAGAAGATAAGATTGCTAGCCCTCTTCGTACTGTGATCGACTTTCCGAAGCAAGAAGCTTCCGCATTATATATGCCAAGTGCGGACTTAGAAGATGAAGTGGCGGCGGTAAAGCTGGTCACCATTTTTCCACATAACCCAGCGAAAGGCAAAGCAACAACACAGGGAGTCATTTTACTCTCAGATGGATCAAATGGGGAACATATAGCTATGTTGAGCGCCTCCTATTTAACGAGACTTCGCACTGGTGCATTAAGTGGGATAGCAACAAATTACTTAGCAAAAAAAGAGGCAAAAGTATTAGCTGTAATTGGAACGGGAGCGATGGCATTTGAGCAAGTGTTAGGAGTCCTTGCTGTTCGTCCAATCGAGCGCATTCTACTTGTAAACCGTAATCCAGAAAAAGCGAAAGCATTTGGAGAAAAACTCCATGCGTTTGGTGTAGAAACTTCATGTGAAGTTATAGAAGATGTAGCGGTCGCTATCAGACAAGCAGATATTATTAACTGTGCAACGCGTGCAATCGATCCCGTATTTAATGGAGAAGATTTAAAACCTGGCGCACATATAAATGGGGTAGGTTCTTACTTACCGCATATGCATGAAGTAGACATAAGGACGATTACTCGTGCAACAAAAATTGTGGTGGATGATTTAGCTGGAGTAAAAGAAGAAGCCGGTGAACTAATCGATGCACAAGAAAAAGGAAAATGGTCATTTGAGCAAATTCATGGGGAATTAGGAAAGCTTGTAGTAGATGCGATAAAAGGTAGAGAAAATGAAGAAGAAATTACTTTTTTCAAATCTGTTGGGGCTGCATACTTTGATTTAGCCGTTGCAAAAGGCGTATATGCCAAAGCGAAAGAGCAACAAATAGGAAATGAAATAGACATGTAATATTATTATCTTATATGGACATATTGAAAATAGAAACTGTCTCCAATGGTTACATTTTTGGAGACAGTTTCTATTTGATTGACAAGGTTTTTTTCTCATGTTAAAATTACTTTGAATTAGAGATATTTTAATTAAAGGAATCATAATATAGGAGGAATATAACATGAATCATTTAAAAGGTATGCACCACGTTACTGCCATTACAAGTAGTGCAGAAGAGAACTATAAATTTTTTACTTATACATTAGGAATGCGTTTAGTCAAAAAAACTGTGAACCAAGATGATATACAAACGTATCACTTGTTTTTCGCTGATGATGTAGGCGGAGCGGGAACAGATATGACTTTCTTTGATTTCCCAGGCATTCCAAAAGGGACACATGGAACAAACGAAATTTATAAAACAGGATTCCGCGTACCGAGCGATGCGGCATTAGATTATTGGGTAAAACGTTTCGATCGTTTAGAAGTAAAACATACTGGAATTCAAGACCAATTCGGTACAAAAGTTCTCTCATTCGTAGACTTCGATGACCAACAATATCAATTAGTGTCAGATGAGCATAATGAAGGTATTGCATCAGGAACACCATGGCAAAATGGACCAGTTCCTTTAGAGTATGCAATTACAGGGCTTGGACCAATTCATATTCGAATTGCAGAATTCGATTATATGAAGGAAGTATTGGAAAAAGTAATGCTATTTAAAGAGATTGCACAAGAAGGTTCTTTGCATTTATTTGAAGTTGGGGAAGGCGGAAATGGTGCCCAAGTCATTGTAGAGAAAAATATTATTCTTCCTCCAGGACGACAAGGGTTTGGTACAGTCCACCATGCAGCTTTCCGTGTAGAAGATCGTTCGGTGTTAGATGAATGGACGACTAGAATGGAAAGCTTCGGATTCCAAACTTCTGGTTTTGTTGATCGCTTCTTCTTCCAAAGTTTATACGCAAGAGTTGCAAATGGAATTTTGTTTGAGTTTGCGACGGATGGTCCAGGATTTATGGGAGATGAACCTTACGAAACACTTGGAGAAAAGCTATCTTTACCACCGTTTTTAGAACCAAAACGTGATCAGATAGAAAGCTTAGTTCGACCAATTGATACGGTAAGAAGTACGATTGACTTTGTAAAAGAATAATGAAACAAAAAGAGGTCATTTTCTATTGTGAAAATGACCTCTTTTTGTTTAGAAACGGGTAAAATTATTAGAATGTGTAATGCTATTTTTAGGTTCAATTATTTTGTTTTTCTAGAAGAGTACGCTATCGTTTAACTGAGACCATTATTAAAAATAAGGGGACGAGATAATTGAGCAATACAAAAGCATTCAGAAACATCAAATATTCCGTATTAGATTTAGCTCCTATTACGAAAGGTAGCTCTCCATCAGAAGCATTTCTAAATACAAAAGATTTAGCACAGCATGCAGAAAAGTGGGGATATAATCGTGTGTGGCTTGCGGAGCATCACAGTATGCCAGGTATCGCGAGTTCGGCTACTTCCGTAGTTATGGGGTATGTTGCAGCGGCAACGAAAAAAATTCGGATAGGTTCCGGTGGTATTATGTTACCAAACCATGCGCCTTTAGTTATCGCAGAGCAATTTGGTACGCTTGAGGCGATGTATCCGGGAAGAATTGATCTAGGGCTTGGTAGAGCTCCAGGAACGGACCAGCTAACAGCGATGGCATTGCGACGTGATTCCAGAAGTAGTGGGCATGACTTTCCTCAGCAACTAGAGGAGTTACGCGGGTATTTAGATGCTAATTCTAAATTCAATAAAGTACGAGCAATACCAGGTGAGGGGCAAGATATTCCTATTTGGTTACTTGGATCCAGTGGCTTCAGTGCTACTTTAGCTGGCCAACTTGGATTACCTTTTTCATTTGCCAGTCATTTTTCTCCCGAAAATACTTTGCCAGCACTTGAACGCTATCGTCAATATTTTGAGCCATCAGCAGTATTGGACAAACCATATGTGATGGTTGGTGTTAACGTCGTTGCAGCGGATACAACAGAAGAGGCAAAAATACTTTCGACAACGCATCAACAACAATTTTTAAGTTTAATCAGAAACAGACCTAGCCAAATCCAACCACCAGTTGAAACGATGGAAGGAATTTGGAATCCGCTTGAAAAAGAAAGTATTCTAAACCAACTGAAATCGACGATTATCGGAAAACCAGAGGAAGTAAAAGAGAAGCTTCAAGCATTTGCAGAAGAAACAGATGCGGATGAGTTAATTATTAATTCAACGATTTATGACCATAAAGCTCGACTCCGTTCGTATGAAATAGTTGCGGAAGTAACGGGGATGAAAGCTTAAAGAAATAAACCGGATTCTATATTATTTAGAATCCGGTTTTTCTTTATATAGTAAAATGTTAATTGCCAGAAAAATAGATGGCTTTTTTGGAGTAGCATAGGGTATGGCACTTATTATATTATGCGTGATATAGAGATACTGTGTCTTAGTGACCGCTGTGATTTTCGCTGCAGTCGTACGCTCACCCTACGGAAAGCGTCCGCCCTGCTGCAAAAATCCCTGCGGACACTTCATACAACCCGCTACTACGCAGTATCTCTATTGTGTGAGTCATTCTGTTCATCGTTCGTGTTTGTTATATCGATCAGAGACGGGCACTTTAACATTTTTGTTCTATTTATGATTTAATAAAACTTTTTTAGGGTATACAGAGTTACAGTTAAATATAGTGTATTAAGGGGGAAAGCCTAGTTGATCCAATTTGATAAGATTACGAAAGTATTTGAAGACGGCACGAAGGCATTAAACAATATAACATTGTCCATTCCCGCTGAAGCGTTAGTTGCTATTATCGGTCCAAGTGGTTGCGGCAAGACAACATTGATGAAAATGATCAATCGTTTAGAAGTTCCAACCTCCGGAGAAGTATATGTAGAAGGGAAAGCAGTCTCTTCTCTAGATGCAGTGGAACTTCGAAAAACAATTGGCTATGTTATTCAACGAATAGGTTTGTTTCCACATATGTCCATAGAAAGAAATGTATCGCTTGTACCGAATCTCAAAGGATGGCCAAAAGAAAAAACGTATGGAAGGATCTATGAACTAATGCAAATGGTAGGTCTCGATCCTAACCAATATTTGACTAAATATCCACTAGAACTAAGTGGGGGACAACAGCAACGAATTGGAGTGGTAAGGGCGTTAGCTGGAAATCCAGAGATCGTTTTAATGGATGAGCCATTTAGCTCCTTAGATCCTATTAGCCGTGAGCAATTACAAATAGAAACGAAAAAAATACAAAAAAAACTCAAGAAAACAATTGTATTTGTTACACATGATATGGATGAAGCTTTAAAAATAGCAGATATCATTGTTGTGATGAAAAATGGTCGAATTGAGCAAATAGGTACACCTACAGAACTAATCGAAAGTCCAATCAATCATTTTGTAAAAAACTTCATAGGTGTGGAACGTATTAATCGAAAAAAATCGGTTGGAAAGCGTACGCTTGAGGAGTTTATATCTTTTTTTGAACAAGACGAACAATCCTCCCATCTAGTAGTAGATGCCTCCATATTAGTAGAAGAAGCAATTGCATTATTAGAAAACGAAGGAACGAAAAAGTTGCTTGTAAAAAAGGGAAAGAAGGAGCTGGGATTTGTAGACCAATCCATTCTTCTACGTGCAATCCTTGCAAAAGAGGAGGTATCGTGAATGCAAACTTTTTTAGAGACGATTCAAAGTAGGGCAGATTTAATACAAGCTTCCTTTTTACAACATATTTATTTATCTTTTATTGCGTTAGCGATAGGTATTGGGATTGCCTTGCCGTTAAGTATTTTTGTTGCGAGGTATCGAAAATTTGCGGAACCGATTATTGGGGTGACTGCTGTTTTTCAAACCATTCCTAGTCTGGCTTTGTTTGGATTTCTAGTGCCACTCATTGGGATAGGCACGTTGACTGCTTTAATTGCCTTAATTATTTACGCACTTTTACCTATTTTAAGAAATACATATACTGGCATAACCTCCATAGATGATTCGATTATTGAAGCGGGGCGCGGAATGGGAATGACGACAAATCAGTTGTTATGGCAGATTGAGTTTCCGCTTGCTTTGCCATTTATCATGGCAGGAATTCGTACTGCAACTGTTTTGACGGTTGGAATTGCGACACTAGCTACTTTTGTTGGGGCAGGGGGACTAGGGGATGTTATTTATAGAGGTTTACAATCATATAATAATGCGCTCGTCTTAGCAGGGGCTTTACCAGTTGCTTTATTAGCCATTTTGTTTGACCTTGCTTTGAAGTGGATCGAGAAAAAAGCGACACCAAAAGGAATAAATACAAGGGGATGATGAGGAATGAAGAAAATGTTGGTCATGATTGGAATGGCAGCAATTGTATTACTAAGTGCTTGTTCGAATTCGGGAGAGGCGCTCGTTATCAGTGGGAAGCCTTGGACAGAACAATATATATTGCCGCAAATTTTAGGGCAATATATTGAGGCYAGTACAGATTATCAAGTGGAGTATAAAGAAGGACTCGGGGAAGTGGCGATTATGACACCAGCACTTGAAAAAGGTGATATTGACTTATATGTGGAGTACACGGGAACAGGTTTAAAAGATGTGTTAAAAGAGGCGTCTGAAGTAGGGGAAAGCTCGGAAAGTGTGTTGGAAAGAGTGAAGAAAGGGTATGAAGAGCAGTTTCAAGCAACTTGGTTAAGTCCGCTTGGTTTTGAAAATACCTATACATTGGCGTATGCCAAAGACAAAGATTATGATGCAAAGACTTATTCTGATCTTGTGGAAGTTTCTAGGTTTGGGAATATGGTATTTGGAGCCCCCCATGCTTTTTATGAACGGCAAGGTGACGGATTTGATGATTTGATCAACTCTTATCCATTTACATTCACGGAAACGAAAAGCCTCGATCCGAATTTAATGTATGAAGCTGTAAAAAATGGTGAAGTAGATATTATTCCAGCATTTACTACAGATGGACGAATTGAACGTTTTGAATTACAGACAACAGAAGATGATTTAGGATTTTTCCCTAAGTATGACGCAGCTCCTGTTGTACGTTTAGAAGCTTTAGAGAAGTTTCCAGAGCTCGAAAAAGTATTAAATGAGTTAGCCGGGAAAATTTCGGAAGAGKATATGTTAAAGATGAATGCAAAAGTAGATATTGACGGAGAAAAAGCGGAAGATGTTGCCCATGATTTCTTAGTGGAGAAAGGTTTGATTGAGAAATAATATAAAAACACCCGGTTCTGATTTGGGAACCGGGTGTAAATTATTTAAATCATTGCTTTAAAATTTAATCGCTTATTTAAAGCAGTCATAATCGGAATACCTACTGCCAATACAGCGAATTCACCAGCTGCAACTGTTAACCATGTATAGAAAAATGGTAGATCAAATGCAAGCTGTAGTTCAAATGCAATGATAAACATTGTAAACGTGAAGATGAGCGTATTGAATACCATACGTGCAACATGTCCTTTAACAAACTTAGTTGCAAAAATAGTAAGTGATAAAGTAATAATCGAATGTGCTACCCCAAATGTTAAATCATATGCAGCCATAGGGGAAAACATATTCGTTACGATTACACCAAGTACAATTCCAAAAAAGTATTTTTTATTAAAGACAATCAGGTGATTGAACATTTCGGCAATACGAAATTGTACTGCACCAAATGCAAAAGGTGCAATTAGAAGCGAAACCGCAACATATAAAGCTGCAATAATACCACTTATTGCAAGAGTTTTCGTTTTCATTATTCATTTCTCCTTAGTTTTTTTCCGTGGGAGGTTCTCGAACCACGTGATTTGTAATCACAATTGATAATTCTATGACAAAAGTAGAGTGTTTGTCAAGAGAGTGTTACAGTTATGTTACTGGTGCCTGGCACCAGTAACATAACTGTAACACTATTGGGGAAATAAATAGTTCTGTAAATTAGTAAAGTATATTAGGAACTGGTGTTAAGAAGGAAGGGTTTAAATGAAACAAGTACTATCGATCTTTAGTGTGTTGTTGCTTCTTATTACATTTGGCTGCACACTAGAACCGAAAAATGAAAGTCAAGAAACAGAAATAGAAACATCTTCAACTGAAACAAAGGCTAAAAAAGAAATGAGCGTTCATTTTATAGATGTTGGACAAGGAGATTCTATCCTTATTCAATCTCCTGAAGGAAAGAATATGCTGATCGATGGTGGGAAAAAGGAAGTGGGAAAAGATGTAGTGACATACTTGCGACAACAGGGCGTGGAAAAGTTAGATTATGTTGTAGCGACACATCCAGATGCTGATCATATTGGTGGACTGCTCGCAGTGTTAAACTCTATTTCGATTAAAAACTTCGTAGATTCGGGAAAAGAGCATACTACGGAGACGTATGAGAAAATGTTACAGCTTATTTTGGACAAGCATATCCCGTTTATAGTGCCAAATGTAGGCGATACGATTCCTTTAGATTCGGGTATAGAAGTCACTGTTTTAAATACTGGGGAGAAAGATGATGATAATAATGAGGCTTCTATTGTGTTGAAGGTACAATATAAGGATGTTTCATTTTTATTAACCGGGGACGCTGATGCAGGTGTGGAGAAAAGTATGCTGAGCGAATATGATTTGAAATCTACTGTTTTAAAAGCTGGGCATCATGGTTCTCATACGAGTAGTTCGGATGCTTTTATTCGGGAGGTTCAACCGGAAGTGACGATTTTAAGTTATGGAGAGAATAATATGTATGGTCACCCTACTCCGGAAGTTGTGACTAGATTGAAAAAAGTAAATTCGGACATTTATAGTACTGCGGAAGTTGGAAATATTGTAGTGAAAACGGATGGAAGAGATTACACTGTTGAGACGGATTCTATTCCAAACGAAAAAGAAAACGTGGCAGAAACACCGCTTTATATTTCAGAAAAAGATGTGCGTGAAGAAATCGTTGGTATTACAAATCAGGGGGAGGAGGCAGTTAATTTAGAAGGATGGCAATTGGTTTCTGTTGCGGGCAACCAAGTGTATAATTTTCCGAATATATCTATCGAGGCAGGAGAAACCATCTATATTACAAGTGGTCCAGATGCATTAGAAGACGCAAGCCATTTGAAATGGACAAATAGACAAATGTGGAGAAACGAAGGCGACGCAGCGCAGTTACTAAATGAGAAGGGGGTAGTGATGAGTGAACTCAAATAAATACACACTCGATCGAGTAGAGGGGGAACTCGCGGTATTCTTAAAATACCCGAGTGAAACAAAAACACTGCATATTCCTATTTCTGAACTAGACGTGAGCTTAAAAGAAGGGTATATTGTGCATATCCTCGTCGAGAATAACAGATATAAAGTGGAACACTTAGAAGAAGAAACAGAGAACCAAAGAAAAAAAGTACGAGGATTATTAGAACAATTGAAAAACGAGCGAAAGTAAAATTATCATTATGACAGATATGTTACGGGTGCCTGGCACCCGTAACATATCTGTCATAATTGCTTAAAGGGTAGTGTCTCGTAGGAAGTTTTGTACGATATGATGGTCTGGTTCGTATGTTCTGAGTGTATAGCCTTCTTTTTGAAGCCATTCTATTATTTGCGGTAGTGCTTTTGTTGTTTGGCTACGGTCGTGGAGAAGGATGATGATGTCACCGTCTCCGGATTTGTAGGCTTTTTCTACTCCGATTTGGACATTTTGGACAATTTTATTTGCTTCTTTATCGGTGTATTTCCAGTCGTTCGAATCGATGTCCCAATCCCATAGTTTAAAGTCGTTCTTTATTAGCTTGGCTTTCATAGCAGTTGTTATATGTGGTTTGCTGCCATAGGGTGTGCGGACAAGTTTTGTGTCTTTCCCAGTCATTTTTTTGACTAGTTTCGTTCCTTCAATCATTTCGTCTATGAAAGATTTGGAAGAAAGGTAAACTTTGCTTTTATCATGTGTCATGCTATGCGTTCCGATATAATGACCATCTTTTACTACTGAATTGATAATGGATGCGTTCTTTTTCATATGGTTTCCTAAAAAGAAGAAAGTTGCTTTGGCATTATATTTTTTTAATATGGAATTATTGAGAGCAGTAAATTTGTTGGGACCGTCGTCAAACGTTAAGTAGACATTTGCTTTTGAAGTGGTCGTTGAAGGTTGTTTTTTATTCAAAAGTTTCTCTAAATAGCCTTCAAAATTTGCGTGCGACATATGAGTCCAGTCTTCTTTGTAGATACGTTGTGTTTTCTGTTTTTCGAAGTTTTTCACTTTGTATCCTATTTCATTTGCCATATATTCTACACTGATAAAAAGTTTGCCATCCACTTTAACAATTGGGGACCACTCGAGTGCTACCCCGTCTTTAGATGTTAGTTGTGACTTTTCGTTATAACTAATTTCTATTCCGTTTTTTCGTATGTAAGTAATGCCTTTTTCTATTTCAAAAGGGATATCTAGATGTGCTGCAATTTCCTCAAGTGGAACTTTTGGATCTTGATTGATTACTTTGATTTCACTAAAATCGAGCAAGTGATCTTGGAAGGCTATGAGATGGGGCAAAGGTGTTTCGGCTGCTATTACAACGGTTGTACTAAAGATAGTAGAAATGATAAAAGCAGCCAATATTATAAAATATCTTTTCATGAAATGGATCACTCCTTATATAGTTTAGAATCTCTTTTTTAAAACTATATGTATTTGGTAATCCATGTATGCTTGTTATAAACTATGAATAAAGAGAGGTGAGTTTCGTGGCAAATAATAATAGAATGCCAGATAGTGCAACGTCTCATGCAAAGCCTAATTATAGAAAGGCGATACTTTGCGTGGGAAGACCTTTAATCGCCATTTCATAATGTCGGCTTTGCACCTTATTGGAAGTTTAAAAAAGATAAGGAGCGAGCAACATGACTTATGTAAAAGCAACTTCTGTATTACCTGAAGATCTTGTAAAGGAAATCCAGAAGTATATACAAGGGGAAACTATTTATATTCCGAAACTTGATAACAACTACAAGCAGTGGGGAACATTATCTGGAGAAAGACAGAGAATCGACGATAGAAATTATTCGATTAAACAAGCTTATAAGAGTGGAACTTCGATGGTTCAATTAGCGGAAGAGTTTTTTCTATCCGTTGAAACGATTAAAAAGATAATTTATACAAAGTAATTTATACTGAGCTGATAAATCCATAAAAGGATTATCAGCTTTTTGTATGCAAAGAACATTTCCCAATCGTCTTTTCCATTTATTAAAAGATAACTTCCCGCTACAATAAACTAGTAGAAAACATTAGTAAAAATGTGTTAAGGAGAGATAAGTATGCATCCTTTTATTAGAAACGATCAATTTAATTTCATAAAAAATCAAGGGCAAGCATTAATAAATGGTCATTCTACGGTAAACGATCAGCGCGTATTAAATGCTTTAAAGTCCATAACTAGCGAAAAAATATCCAATTTGTTCGAAAATCTAAATGAAGAACAAAGACAATTCCTACATCCCATTATAGAAATAAAAGAAAAAGCAGATGCCGAAGCATTATTGGCACATATAAAACCTTATGTCATCCCTTTTAAAGAAGTAACAGAACAAACCATTAAAAAGTTATTTCCAAAAGTGAAGAAACTAAAAACTCCTTCACTAGAAAATATAGATTTTAGGGAGATTTCTTATTTAGGATGGTTGGATAAAGGCTCCAACAAAAAATTCCTTATTGTAGAATATCAAGGTAAACTAGTTGGAATTATAGGAGACTACACAATCTCCAACAAGAAAGGTATTTGTGCGCTATGCAATCGCATCGAGGAAATTGGAATGTTTACCTCTGCAGTAAAAGGCGCAACACAAGATGCTTATATTAAGAGGGGCAATTATATTTGCCAAGACAGTCATAAATGTAATCACAATTTGATCTCATTAGACAAACTTAATGAATTTGTAAATCTCATAAATGGATGATTACAATCTTGTTGCAGGTGCCAGGCACCCGTAACAAGATTGTCATAAAAGGAGGGAGGGAAATAGAAGTGGAAGAGGAATTGCTAAAGATTTTTGATAGAAATAGAAATGCTATCGGAACGGCTGCACGCCATGAAGTGCATAAGCTTGGACTTTGGCATGAAACGTTTCATTGTTGGTTTATCAGTAGGGAAGAAGGAATAGATTATATCTATTTGCAAATTAGAAGTGAATCCAAAAAGGATTATCCTGGATTGTTAGATATTACGGCTGCAGGTCATTTATTAGCTTCGGAGACCGTGCGTGATGGCGTTAGAGAAGTGGCGGAAGAGCTTGGAATTATGGTGTCATTTGAGGAATTAGTTTCGCTTGGGATACTGGATTATTCGGTGACTATGGGTGAACTTATTGATAAAGAGTTGGCCAATGTTTATGTTTATACATGCAATTTAGATTTTGATGATTTTGTCCTTCAAACAGAAGAGGTTTCAGGAGTTGTTCGAGCGGAATTCAAGCAATTTACGGAGCTTTGGTCAGGGAAATCGAATAATCTAGAAATAGAAGGTTTTGTAATAAGTGAAGCAGGAACAAGGATCCCTGTTAATAAACTAGTAACGATAGCTAGTTTCGTGCCCCATGAAAATTCATATTATGAATCAGTAATTGAAGGGATAACCAATAAAGTAATTCTTCGCGATTTCGGCTTAGAATAAAGTTTTAGTTATTAGTGAATAGAAAAGGGGTTGCACCAAAGATAATAATAATCTCTTGTGGCACAACCCCATTTGGTTATTCTAATATTTTAATCGTTACGTTTTTACGTCCCCATTTATATGCATCGCTTTTAGAGGAGAAAAACACATCAATTTTGTTTCCTTTAATATTTCCACCTGTATCGCCTGCAATAGCATATCCATATCCTTCTACATGAACTTTTGTTCCGAGCTTGATGACTTTTGGATCAACCGCTATTACTTTAATATCCGGATTCTTTTTTAAGTTAATGCCTGTGCTTGTAGTCCCAGAGCAACCGTTGCAATTCGCAGTAAATGCACTAGCGGATACAACAATCTCCTTCACGACTTTATCCTCTGAATCGGAGCGAGAAGGATTTTTTGTTTTTGCAGCTTGTTTTGTAGTAGTGATTTTCAGTTTTTGTTTCGGTTGAATCGTATCAGATGTTAAGTTATTCCATGATTTTAAATTGGAGATCGATACATTATATGTTTTCGCAATTTTATATAATGTGTCCCCTTTTAGTACGGTGTGCGATGAAGATGCTGCCACACCTGTTGAAGTTCCGCTAACCAATAATGCAAATGTGATGATGAGTGTCCCAAGAATTTTTCTCAAATACTCTACCCCTTGCTATTTAGTCTACTCCATATATTAGCAGTGTTGTATTACAGGAACATTACGACGATTTACCAATAACATTACAAAGTAGATGTCTAATATTACAAGGCAATAAAAAGAGTGTATGCACCAGCCATTTGAAACATGCCAAAAACCCTTCAAATTAATATTTGAAAGGCTTTGTAAGTATATGTTTTAACTGAATTGAGAGAGTTTCGTGACTGACGAGCATTTACCTCAATGAAAAAGGCAGACTCACAAGAATCTGCTTTAAGGGGAGGTGGTTTTAAAAGTATCTCCACCCTGTATGGTTCCATTTTCATAGCCTTTGTAGAACCAGGATTTACGCTGTTCAGAAGTACCATGGGTAAAGCTTTCTGGTACGACATACCCCATTGCTTGTTTTTGCAATGTGTCATCACCGACCGCGCTTGCAGCAGTCAGTGCTTCATCTAAATCCCCTTCTTCCAACAAGCCCATTCCTTGTGCATGTTTTGCCCATACTCCGGAGAAATAATCTGCTTGAAGTTCAAACCGAACAAGGTATTTATTGAATTCCTCTTCGCTTAACTTTTGTCGAAGGGGCATTACTTCCTCCGTAGTTCCTAGCAGTGTTTGTACATGATGACCTACTTCATGAGCGATCACATAAGCCATGGCAAAATCCCCAGGTGCATGGAATTTCTCTTGCAATTCCTGATAAAAGCTCAAATCGATATACAATTTTTGATCACCTGGACAATAAAAAGGACCGACAGATGCACCTGCAGCGCCACATGCCGAATTTACACTATTGGTATAAAGAACAAGCGTTGGTTCTGTATATTGTAAGCCATTTTCTTGAAATATTTTGGTCCAAACTGTTTCTGTATCCGCGAGCACAACAGATACAAATTCTGCTAGTTCTTTTTCTTGTGCCGTTTCCTCGTATGGGACAGAGCTAGATGGCTCGGTTACACCTAAATTACCAATTAAATCTGCTGGATTTCCACCAAGCAAGGTTACGATAAGCACTATAATTAATCCTAAACCTCCGCCAACACCAGCAATTGCTTTTCCGCTGCCTTTACCACGTCTGTCTTCTACATTGGCACTCCGCTTTCTACCTTGCCATTTCATCTCGTTCACTTCCATTCGCACTGATATAATTATCTTATACCCAAATTCTTTAAGTTTAGACAATAATAAATGGAATGTTTCGGCTATAATTATACAAAAAGGGTGGGAATTTATGATGATGCTAAAAAAACCAAAAATGCTTCAAGCGGGCGATAAAGTAGCTACGATCAGTTTATCTTGGGGTGGTGCAGGGGAACCTGATTTAACATGGAGGTATGAACAAGGAGTCGAACGACTAGAAAAAGTGTTTGGTCTTGAGGTCATTGCAATGCCAAATAGCTTAAAAGGCGCTGATTATTTATATGAAAATCCACAAGCAAGAGCAGAGGATTTGATGGATGCTTTTAAGGATCCTTCGATTAAAGGAATCATTTCCAATATTGGCGGGAGTGAAAGCATTCGCCTATTTCCATATATTGATTTTGATGTCATTCGATCAAATCCGAAAGTATTCATTGGTTACTCAGATTCTACTGTGACTCATTTGTTTTGTCACAAAGCGGGAATTTCTTCTTTTTACGGTCCTGCCATATTAATGGACTTCGCCGAAAATGTAGAAATGCATGATTACACAGTGGAAGCTTTGAAAAAGACTTTATTTTCAAATGAAGTAATCGGGGAAATTAAACCAGCGCTTGAATGGACCAGTGACCGCCTGGAATGGATTGAAACAAACAAATATACAAAACGAAAAATGTATCCCAATAAAGGTTATGAGGTGCTGCAAGGAAGTGGCATAGCTCAAGGAACATTAATCGGAGGATGCATCGAAGTATTAGAATTTGCAAAAGGAACGTCTCTTTGGCCAGACCAATCGTATTGGAAGGATAGTATATTATTTTTCGAAACGTCCGAAGAAATGCCAGAACCTTCGAATATCGAATATTGGCTACGGAACTACGGTTCACAAGGAATTTTACAAAAAGCAAAGGGCATCATTTTCGGAAAACCTTTGAAAGAAAAATATTACGAAGAGTATAAAGAGTCAATTGTAAAAATTATGAGAGAGTTAGAGTTAACGAATTTGCCTATTCTATACAATTTGAACTTTGGTCATACCGAGCCGAAATTTGCCTTACCGTATGGAGCTTTGGCAGAAATCGATTGTGAGAATGGTACTTTTTCTATTTTAGAAAGTGGAGTGGAGTAATAAATGGCTTCTTTTATCGTGATAGGTGGAGGAATTTTAGGTGCCTCCACGGCGTATCACCTGGCAAAACAGAACGTGAAAGTTACATTAATTGATCGACAGGATTTAGGGCAAGCATCAGCAGCGGCCGCGGGAATAATTTGCCCTTGGATTTCTCAAAGAAGAAATAAAAAGTGGTATGCACTTGTTCGAAATGGTGCCAAATACTATAAACAGCTTGTAAAAGAGATCGAGGAATTAGGGGAAACTTCGACTGGTTATAAACAAGTAGGAGCAATAGCATTGCAAAATGATGCGAAAAAGCTACAAAAAATGTTCGAGCGTGCAATGGAAAAACGGGAAGAAGCTCCGGAGATTGGTGACTTGAAAATTCTTTCTCCGGGTGAAACGAAGTCTTTATTTCCACTTATTTCGGAAGACTTTTCTTCTTTATACGTCGAAGGGGCTGCTAGGGTGGATGGGCGTGCAATGCGAGATGCCTTAATTAACGCAGCGAAGAAGCTAGGAGCGGAAGTGATTTATGGCGATGCGCAGCTTCTGGATGGTAATGTTTTCGTAAATGGAAGCCAATTAAAAGCGGATAAAATTATTCTCACTGCCGGCGCTTGGGGCAATGAAATTCCATCAAAACTAGGAGTGAATATGAAAGTAAGCTTTCAGAAAGCACAAATTATGCACTTTCATATAGAGGATGAAAACACAGGGGACTGGCCGGTTGTGTTGCCTCCATCCAACCAGTATTTACTTACATTTGATCATGGGAAGGTAGTAGCTGGTTCCACTTACGAAGAAAATACTGGTTATGATATCCGTGTAACAGAGGAAGGAAAGCGAGAGTTACTCGATAATTCTATAAATATTGCAAAATCTTTAGAAAATGCCGAAGTAAAAGAAGTACGAGTAGGGTTTAGACCATACACGCCTGAATTTCTTCCGGTAATAGGAAATTTACCTGGTTTCTCAACGATTTATTTTGCAAATGGTCTAGGAGCTTCCGGTTTAACAGCGGGACCATTTGTTGGTGCTGAACTTGTTAGATTTGCATTGGGGCAAGAAACAGTACTTGATATATCTGCATATGCTCCGAATTAATTGGAAAAAGGATGGGTTTAGTAGAATGAGTTTCTCTCAAGTGGAAGAAGTAAATGACATGACGGTTGTAAATGCATTAGAAAAAAACTTAGCGATTATTCGGTTTGACTTAGACCGTCGAGTAGCATATGTGAACGATAATTTTGCCAATGAACTTGGCTATGCGAAAGAAAAAATGTTGGGAATGAGCCATCGTGATTTATGTTTCGGGAAGTATGTGAATAGTAATGAATATGAAAAGTTCTGGAAAGATTTAGATGCTGGAAAGACATTTCACGATAAAGTAGAGCGCAAGGATGCTAATGGAAACAGTGTTATGTTAGAAGCAACGTATATGCCTATTTTTGGGGAGCGTGGTCAAGTACTTGGCGTAACGAAGGTAGCTACGAATGTTACAGATCGACATAATAAGATAATCGACGTAACGAAAGAACTTAATGCAATGTCCGGGGATTTAAGTACACGTGCAGAAATGGGTATTAAAAGAAATGAAGAATTGTTAGGGAGAATCGATGAAATTGCTAGTGTTTCAAAAGAAAACACTGCCACATTAGAAAACTTACAAGTACAAGCTGATTCCATTCGAGGCATCGTTCAAACAATTAGAGAAATTGCGGCACAAACGAACCTACTTGCACTAAATGCAGCAATTGAAGCTGCTCGAGCTGGCGAACATGGAAGAGGGTTTAATGTTGTTGCACAAGAAGTTCGAAAGCTTGCAGCAAGAGTAGAAAATTCCATCGTAGAAGTCCGTGAAAACATAGAAGGTATTACAAAAGAAGTGAACAAAGTGACGCAAAGTAATGGAAAGACACAGCAAAGTATTGAACAGAGTCAAGATGAAATTCGTGTAGCACTTGAGGAGTTTAAAGGCATTTCTACAGCTTCTGAAAAGCTAGAAGCTCAAACAAAGGAGTTCGTTACGCTTATTTAGTTTTATTCAAGATTAAGGGCTATCTCTATGCGAGATAGCCCTTAGTTAATTGTGAAAGTACCTTGTATTGAATAGTAATAAGTAAAGCATGATAGACTATAGGGTGATATAGGAGGGATATATGTTGAGTGAGCATTCCATTATTTATATAGAGATTGAGCGGAAAATAGATTTTTATTTTCAAATGCAGCAAATTGAAATACAGCATAAACTCCAACTAAATTCGGAAAAAATTATTTCGACCAGCCATCAATTTGAGCTTAGTAACGTCCACGACATCTCACATAAAACCTTTTCATTTGGAGGAGGGATTCTATACTTACATACAAACCAAGGGGTATTTTCTTATAATATCCAAGTTAACCCAGCAACCTTCATCCATGCATTCAAATCATTAAAAGCGGAAAATAAAATATAACAAATATTGCAGATGTATTACAGGCGTGTTGCAGTTTGTTGCAGGTGCCTGGCACCTGTAACAAACTGCAATGGAATTTTGTGAATCCTCCAACTTTTTTGTATTCATTGAATTAGAAAATTGTCGTGCTATAATGGGAAATATTCAAATAGCAATAACTCGTATAATCGCAGGGATRTGGCCTGCAAGTTTCTACCGGCTTACCGTAAATGGGCCGACTATGGGTGGCAGTGAAATAAATAAATTATGGCCAAGTTGTCATGATTTCTTTTATTTTAATTCGAATTTATAAGCTCGAATGACATTGTTCCACTCCTCGTATGGATGGACAAGGTCTTCGGGCTTTTTTGTTTGAAAAATTTAATACGAAGGGAATCAAATGAATATGAAATTATTAAAAGAAAAAATTGTCCAAGAGGGTAAAGTCTTATCTGAAAATGTGTTGAAAGTAGATACATTTTTGAACCATCAAATCGACCCTGTGCTAATGCAGGCAATTGGAGAAGAATTTGCTGCACGCTTTAAAGAAGCGGGCATTACGAAAATTTTAACAATCGAGTCTTCAGGTATCGCACCTTCTATGTTTGCGGGTATAGCTTTAGGCGTTCCGGTTGTTTTTGCTCGCAAACGTAAATCACTAACTTTATCCGGGGATTTATACACGTCGAAAGTGCATTCCTTTACGAAAAATGAAACGAATGAAATTTCCGTTTCAAAAGATTTTATCAACAATGATGATGTCGTGCTGATCATTGATGATTTCCTGGCAAATGGACAAGCGGCTCTTGGACTGATTGAGATTTTAGAACAGGCAAATGCTAAAAATGCGGGTATAGGAATAGTCATTGAAAAAGGGTTCCAAACAGGTGGTAATCTTATTCGTGAAAGAGGAATTCGAGTAGAATCTCTTGCGAATATTAAATCTTTAACTGGTGGACAAGTTGCTTTTTATGAGGAAGACCCAATCTCATGAACAATACTTTAAGAAATACAGCACTTGGTATTCAACATGTTCTGGCTATGTATGCTGGAGCGGTTATTGTTCCCCTTATTGTAGGTGGGGCGATTGGTCTTAATTCGGAGCAGTTGACCTATTTAGTTGCTATTGATATTTTAATGTGCGGTGTTGCAACCATTTTACAAGTAATGAGCAATCGCTTTTTCGGTATTGGATTACCTGTTGTTTTAGGGTGTACCTTTACAGCAGTAGGTCCAATGATTGCAATCGGCGGGGAATATGGTATTTCCGCTATTTATGGAGCGATTATCGTATCGGGTGTTTTTGTAGTATTGGTAAGTGGAGTTTTTGGATATCTTGTGATGTTTTTTCCGCCGGTAGTAACCGGTTCGGTTGTAACGATTATTGGGATTACACTTATTCCTGTTGCGATTAATAATATGGGTGGAGGTCAAGGTGCAAGTGATTTTGGATCTATTTCTAATATTTCATTAGCATTTGGTACATTACTTTTCATCGTGTTGCTTTATCGTTTTTCAACTGGTTTTGTTAAGGCAATTTCTATTTTACTTGGTATTATTCTTGGTACCGTTGCAGCGATATTTATGGGGAAAGTAGATTTTTCACCTGTAGCAGAAGCAGGTTATTTTCATATGATCCAGCCATTTTACTTTGGTACACCGACTTTTGAATGGTCACCAATTTTTACGATGATATTGGTAGCAATGGTGTCGTTGGTCGAATCGACCGGCGTTTACTTTGCACTTGGTGATATTCTCGAGAAAAAAATAGAGAGAAAAGATTTGGCCAAGGGTTATCGTGCAGAAGGTATTGCCGTGTTATTAGGTGGTATTTTCAATTCATTCCCATATACTACTTTTTCGCAGAACGTGGGTTTAATGCAAATGTCGGGTGTTAAAACGAAAAATATTATTTACATAACGGGCGGTATGCTAATAGCACTCGGGTTCATCCCTAAAATAGCCGCGCTAACTACTATTATTCCAGCGTCTGTGCTTGGTGGCGCAATGATTGCTATGTTCGGGATGGTAGTGGCCCAAGGCGTAAAAATGCTTAGTAAAGTAGTGTCAGGTTCAGGGGATAATTCGATGATTATTGCTTGTTCGATTGGTATGGGACTTGGGGTTACAGTAGTTCCAGACTTATTTGTATCTCTTCCGAATGGCTTCCGAATTTTAACAAGTAACGGAATTGTAGCTGGCAGTGTAACGGCAATCGTGCTGAACATTATCTTTAATATGATTCCTTTTAGAAAATAATATAACCAATAAAGTGCGGAGGTTCCTATACCTTCGCACTTTTTTATAGGCGAAAACTAATGCGTGCTATAGAGGGAATGCGTCGTAGTCATTGTCATCTCCATACTAAGTAAACTTGTTATTTTAAGAATTGATTGCTTTCATCGGCAATTTAGTTGCTCTCGTGCGGATCTGGTTGCTTTCGCGTTGATTTAGTTGCTTTTCGAATAGAACTGGTTGCTTTCAATGCTCGATTAGTTGCCCTTATCCACTTATTGGATTTATCGCTACTACATGTGAGGTAATTTTATTAAAAAAGAGCAAACTTATGCTATCCTAAAGGTCCATTTTGCCTGAGAACAGTTTTTTGTTTGTAAAACATATGTAAAAGCCTAATTTTCTGTTTCGAAATCCGAAGTATTATGATAGGATTGTATAATCTATAAGATACGAGGAAAAAAAGATGAGAATTAGGGATTGGGATAGGCCTTTAAAAGTCCGATTGTTCGGCGAGTTTTTTAGTAATTTAAGTTTTTGGATGGTGTTTCCGTTTCTTGCTATTTATTTTGCGGATGAATTTGGAACTAGTATGGCTGGAATATTACTTGTCATTTCACAAGTATTTTCTGTCGCGGCAAATTTAATCGGGGGTTACTGTGCGGATCGGTTTGGTAGAAGAACCATGTTGTTCTTTTCCGCAACGGTAGAAGGGGGAGCGTTTATACTTTTCGCGTTCGCCAACTCACCTTGGTTGGATTCTCCAATGCTCAGTTTCCTAGCTTTTACAATAGCAGGAGTAGCCGGATCGTTTTATCATCCCGCAAGTCAGGCAATTGTTGCAGACGTTGTGCCGGAGCATCAGAGGAGTACTGTTTTTTCAGTGTTCTATACATCTATCAATATTTCGGTAGTAATTGGGCCAATCGTTGGAGCAGTACTGTTTTTCCAACATCGCTTTATTTTACTGCTTGCTGCTGGTATTATATTTTGTTTAGTTGGTTTGGCACTTCGATTGTTAACGGAAGAAACATTACCAGAAGAGATGAAAAATCAACTAGCTGCTAAAGGCGGAAATGGCTGGATGCAAGTGGTAGTCGATCAAGTGAAGGCTTATGGATTAATCGTGAAGGATAGAGTGTTTCTCCTTTTTATCATTGCCGGTATTTTGCTTGCACAAACGTTCATGCAGTTAGATATGTTGATACCTGTTTATATGAAAGAAGTAATCGATAAGCAAGTATTAGGGAATTTCTTTGGTAGGGAATGGTCTATAACTGGTGAAGGTTCTTTCGGTATTTTATTATCCGAGAATGGGCTATTAGTTGTGTTATTAACGGTATTTGTATCAAGATGGATGACTAAATATCCAGAAAAATGGGTGTTCTTTCTTTCGTCGTTTTTATACATGGTTGCAATGCTGATTTTCCCGATGACCGCAAATTTCTGGGTCTTCGTTCTCGCGATGGCGATATTTACGTTTGGGGAGCTCGCGACAGTAGGATTGCAAGAAAGCTTTGTGTCTAAACTAGCACCTGCCGATATGCGTGGTCAATATTTTGCAGCGGCAAGTTTACGGTACACGATTGGACGAACGATTGCACCATTAGTATTCCCGCTTGTAACGTGGATCGGCTTTACTTGGACGTTTGTTATACTGGCGGTTTTAGCGATAGTTAGTGGATTCATTTACTTAGTGATGTTTAAAGAATATGAGAAAAAACAAAAAGAAATAGTTGCGTAAATTGGACAAGGGGCACTCTAATGAAAGAGTACCCCTTGATTTTGTATAGGTATAACATAACTTTTGAATTTTAAATTTCATCCCGAAAAAATTCGGGGAATAATCTACATGAAAGAGTTCCCTTTCAATGCCGCGGTAAATTGTTCCACTGGTTGCTTTCTAACCTAAGCAACGTAAACCCTACCTTCTTTTACGTCCTTGCGACCCTATAGCCGCGCCAGTGTGAATAAGTATTATCAAAAACACATAAAGCAGAATGCCAAATTTCTAAAATTTATGCCGTACCAAAATTGTCAACATATCGCATTATCCCATAAATAAATCATGATGTCAATCAAAAGTGATTTAAATGGTATAATTATCGAATAAATATAGGGGTGATGAGAAAATGGAAATTTGGGATATTTATAATGAATTCCGTGAAAAAACAGGGAAAATGCATATCCGTGGTGAGGATTTGCAGGAAGGAGATTTTCATCAAGTCGTGCATGTTTGGATAATGAATGAAGCGGGGCAACTTTTAATCCAAAGAAGACAGCCTTGGAAAATAGGTTGGGCCAATATGTGGGACTGTGCAGCTGCCGGATCAGCACTTGCAGGTGAAACAAGTGAAGAGGCTGCAATCCGGGAAGTAAAAGAAGAGCTTGGAATTGACTTAGAGATGTCCAATTCAGAGATTTTATTTACAATCAAGTTTCCAAGGGGATTTGACGATCATTTTCTTGTTATGCAAAATGTAGATATAGGGGAATTGAGCCTACAATATGAAGAAGTGGCGGATGCGAAATGGGCTTCTATGGACGAAATTTTGGAGTTAGTTCAAAGCGGAGAATTTATTCCATATCATATTCTAGAGGTTTTATTTACAATAATTCAATCTAAGATTTCGCTAAGAAAAGCAACTGCGGAAGATGCGGAAGAGTTGTTTGAATTACAAAGAAAAGTATTTACACCCTTGTATGCAAAATATGAAGATCATGAAACAACCCCGGTAAATCAGACGTTTGAGCGTTTTGAAGAGCGTTTGAAAACTGGCGACTACTTTAAAATAACGCTAGGAAATTCGCTTATCGGAAGCGTACATGTGTATCCAAAGTCACCTGGTGTTATGAGACTTCATATGATTAATATTCTAGATGAATTTCAAGGGAAGGGTATTGCCCAACAAGTGATAATGCGTATTGAAAGCTTATACCCAGAAGCGAAGAGCTGGGAATTGGATACAATATTAGAGGAACAAAGAAACTGTTATTTATATGAAAAAATGGGCTATGTGCAAAGGGATGAGCAATGGAAAGTAAATGATAAAATGACACTCGTTCATTATGTGAAAACAAACCGTTTGAACCATATGCCATGTCTTTGACAAGTATGTTACGGGTGCCAGGCACCTGTAACATTCTTATAACATACGCATCATGAATAAACCTCCAAGAAGATCCACGTTTCTTGGAGGTTATGATTATTTATCCGACTGTTACAGGTGCAAAGAATTCACTATATAGTTCGCGTAATATTTTGTCTTCATTACTTCTATGAACACCGAATGAAAGACTAACTTCGGATGATCCTTGGTTAATCATTTCGATATTGGCACCAGTTCTAGAAATAGCAGTTGCCGCTCGTGCTGCGAGTCCCGTGCTATTGTTCATACCTTCTCCAACAACTACAATCATCGAAAATTCATGGCGGAAGTGCACATCTTCTGCATGAAGCTCGTTTAAAACACGGTCTATAATACGCACTTCTTTTTCAGGTGTCAGTTGATGGCTTCGCATAATAACGGAGATATCATCTAAACCTGACGGCGTATGCTCGTATGAGATATTTTCTTCTTCTAAGATTTGAAGTAGTTTACGACCGAAACCGATTTCTCTATTCATCAAATATTTGCTTACGTACAAAATAGAAAACCCATTATCTGCACTAATTCCAGTTACGGGTCGACGGTTAGCTTTTCGCTCTGCTACGATTTTTGTTCCTGGAGCAGAAGGGTTGTTTGTGTTTTTTATACAAACAGGAATCCCGCTTTTATAAACAGGCATTAAAGCCTCATCGTGGAAAACGGAGAAGCCTGCATAAGAAAGTTCGCGCATTTCGCGGTATGTTATTTCTTCGATTTCTGCAGGACTATTAACAACTCTTGGATTTGCGCAAAAAACAGAGTCGACATCCGTAAAGTTTTCGTATAATTCCGCTTGTACTGCCGCTGCTACGATGGATCCGGTTATATCGGAACCACCACGTTCGAATGTGCGAAGAACTCCACCTTTTGTGTAGCCAAAAAATCCAGGGAATACGATGATTTCCGAACTGTTTCGTAGTGTGCTTAAATTGTCGTAAGCTTGGGGTAATGCTTGTGCACGCTCCGGTAAATCGTTCACGACTAAACCTGCTGTTTTCGGATTAACGTATTGGGCTGGCATACCAATGCTAGTAAAATATGTAGAAATAAGTTTCGCGTTATTATCTTCTCCACTCGCTTTTATATTATCTACAAATAGTTCTATATTAGCTTTATCTTCGTGGGTACGAGTGCGTAAGTCTTTTTCAATCACATCACCAATCGTTTGATCTAATCCAAGTCCTTCTGCGATTTCTCTATAACGCTGAACCACATTTTGCAATTTTTCTTCGACGTTTTCATTATGTAGTGCCGCATTTGCTAATTCGATTAATAAATCCGTTACCTTTTTGTCAGCATCGTATCGTTTTCCAGGTGCTGACACGACTACGAATTTCCGAGAAGGGTCTGCTTTTACGATTGCTGCTACTTTTTTTATCTGTTCCGCATTTGCTACAGATGTCCCACCAAATTTACTTACTTTCATTTTATCAAATCCTTACTTTTAATATGTGAGTGTATTTCCAGAAAAAACAAATGATTTTATACAGTGTACAAACTATAGTTGTTTTAGTCAACATATTTGTCGGAACAAATAAAAGTAAATTCATTCTAACACGAACGAAAGTATTTTAAAAACATTTAAAGTTCGATTATTACTTATTATATGTTGTTAATAGTTGGTGATTTTATACATTGATTAATGAAACACGAATTATAAAATTTCATTAAAAATTTTTATTATTGAAAAAGGCGCTAAATCAACGTTTTTAAATACGAATTTTAAATGATAACGCTTTCAAATATTTTTACTATATTGACAATAAAAATTACTCTGATAATATGGATTTAAATTCAATAACACGTAAACAATTTGGATAGAGACAAGTTTTATAATTTGAAATCTAAGAGAGCTGATGGGTGGTGCAAATCAGTGATTTCGATTATAGAGTTCCACTCTTGAATTGGTGAGCTGAAAGATCTAGTAGGTTCATCCGTGCAATGCGCGTTAAGCATATTTCTATTGAGGCTGCAGATTTTTTGCAGTAAATTTGGGTGGTACCGCGTGAGTTTATTACAAGCTCTTCGCCCCTTACATGTATATGTAGGGAGCGAAGGGCTTTTTTGTTTTTCAAAATAGGGAGGAGAATGAACATGTTACAAGATCAAACCATTTTAAGAATTCCAGGGCCGAGCCCAATTCCACCAAGTGTCCAGCGGGCAATGAACCAAACAATGATTGGGCATAGAGGAAAAGAAACATCACAAATGTTGAAGAATATTGCTCCTGGATTGAAACGTGTTTTTGGAACAGAACAAGAAGTAGCGATTATTGCAGGGAGCGGAACAGCGGGATTAGAAACTGCTGTAGTCAATGTAGTGAAACCAGGCGACGAAGTACTTGTTGTTGTGACAGGAGCATTTGGCGATCGCTTTACAAAAATTTGTGAGGCCTACAATATTAAAACGCATGTGTTAAATGTGGAGTGGGGGAAAGCATTAGACCCGGAAGAAGTAAAAGATTATGTGGCAGGGCATCCAGAAGTAAAAGTTGTTTTCTCTACATATTGCGAAACATCTACAGGTGTACTTAATCCGATTGATCGACTTGCAAAAGCGATTCAGGAAGTGTCAGAAGCCTTAGTCGTAGTAGACGGTGTTTCATGTGTCGGTGGGGTTGAAACGAAAATGGATGTGTGGGGAATCGATGTAATGGTAACCGGCTCTCAAAAAGCATTCATGTTGCCAGCTGGCTTAACGTTTGTTGCCGCTAGTGAACGTGCATGGAAAGTGATCGAAGAAAATGAGCAACCTAGATTTTACTTTAGCTTAAAGAAATATAGAGACAACTTATTGAAAGATACAACACCTTTCACTCCTGCACTTTCTTTACTATTTGGTCTAGAACAAGTGCTTACTTTAATCGAGGCAGAAGGATTAGAAAATGTATACAGCCGTCATGATTTGTTAAAAAGAATGACTCGAGCTGCGTTCGAAGCGATTAATATTCCATTATTAACAACGGATGAAGATGCTTCACCAACTGTAACTGCTGTTCAGCCGGAAGATTTCGATGCAGAGGAATTCCGAAAAATATTGAAGCAAGAATTTGCGATTTCTATTGCAGGTGGTCAACAGCATTTAACCGGCAAGATTTTCCGAATCGGCCATATGGGATATTGCTCTCCTGCGGATGTGCTTCAAATTATTAGTGCAGTTGAAATAGCATTAAAGAAAATCGGAAAAGATATCGAACTAGGCAAGGCTACAGCTGCAGCACAACAAATCTATTTAAATGAAGGGGAGAATAAATAATGGCATTCAATATATTAATAAGTGATCCACTAAGTGAAGATGGCATTTATCCTTTAAGACAAGCAGAAGGTTTTAATATTGTGATAGAAACGAATTTATCACCAGAAGAACTGGGAGAACGAATTGGAGAGTTTGATGCATTACTTGTTCGCAGCCAAACGCAAGTAACTCGCGAAATTATTGAAAAAGGTACAAGACTAAAAATCATAGGTCGAGCTGGCGTTGGGGTAGACAATATCGACCTACCTGCAGCAACAGAACGTGGAATTATCGTTGTAAATGCACCAGACGGCAATACAAACTCAGCTGCCGAGCATACAGTAGCCATGCTTATGTCTCTTGCACGCAATATTCCACAAGCCTTCCATGCTTTGAAAAATCAAAAATGGGATCGCAAATCTTTTATTGGGGTGGAGCTTAAAAACAAAACACTAGGTGTAGTCGGCCTAGGGAGAATAGGAGCAGAAGTAGCAGCGCGTGCAAAAGGTCAACGAATGAATGTGATTGCTTATGATCCATTTTTGACACCGGAAAAAGCAGAAAAACTAGGCGTTCAATTTGGGACAATCGATGAAGTAATCAGTGCTGCTGATTTTATCACAGTGCACACACCACTACTGAAAGAAACGCGTCATCTAATTAATAAAGAAGCATTTGAAAAAATGAAAGACGGCGTGCAAATTATCAACTGTGCACGCGGGGGCATTATCGACGAAGATGCATTGTACAATGCGATTGTAGAAGGAAAAGTAGCTGGAGCGGCATTAGATGTATTTGAAGAAGAGCCGTTTTTAGATCATAAGCTTCTTACGCTACCGCAAGTAATCGCAACACCTCACTTAGGTGCAAGTACAGTAGAGGCACAAGAAATTGTTGCAGTGGATGTTTCTTATGATGTTGTAAGCTTTTTACAAGGTGGAGTTGTGAAGAACCCAGTAAACCTTCCATCTGTACCAAAAGATATTATGGCAAAAATTGAACCATACTTTAACCTAGTAGAAAAACTTGGTGCCTTTTTAAGTGACTTAGCAGACGGTGTAGCAGAAGAATTAAATATTTACTACTCTGGTGAGTTAGCTAATATGACGGTAGGTCCACTGACAAGAAATGCAGTGAAAGGTTTATTGAAAAGTAAACTTGGCGAATCAGTCAATGATGTAAATGCTAAATTCCTTGCTGATCGAATTGGCATTGTTGTAAATGAGCATAAAACAACAAAGTCTAAAGGATTCACTAGTTTGATAACTGTCGAAGTGAAAACAGCTACGGAAACACGTAAAGTATCCGGTACTCTGTTAAACGGTCTAGGAGCACGAATCGTGCGTGTGGATGATTTTGTTGTAGACGTAGTGCCAGAAGGTTATTTATTGTTCATTCGCCATAAAGACCAGCCAGGTGCTATAGGTCGCGTAGGAACGCTACTTGCAACGGAAGGTATTAATATCGCAGGGATGCAAGTTGGCCGTTCTGAAGTTGGTGGGGATGCGATTATGATGCTTTCTATTGATAAGCATGTGGAAGAAACAGGTGTGGAGCAATTAAAAGGCTTAGAGGATATTTATGATGCAACGCCGATTGATTTGTAATTAAACCCGATTACGAGCAAAGAAAGAGGATATCCGCGCATATCCAAGGGGAGCGAGCATAAAAAGTGCTTAATCGAGCAAAAACCGCCGCTATGCGCGCATGCCCTAACGGAAACCAGTAAAAAAGCTAGCTCAAGGTCACCAAACCTTGGACTAGCTTTTACTTTATTCAACAATCGCTAAAAGTTCTCTTAAGTTCTCAATCGTATAAGTAGGCTTTACTTCATCACTTGCCGCTTTATTCTCTCGATTGATCCAAACAGATTTCATACCGACTTTGGATGCGCCGAGTATATCGGTCATTAAATTATCCCCGACCATTAATACGTCATCCGCTGTAAGTCCGACTAAATCTAAGGCATGTTGAAATATCGATGGATCTGGTTTTCCTTTTCCGAATGCTCCGGAAATGACTATATGATCGAAGTATGGAGCGATTTCTGGTGAGATTTCTAGCTTTGTGTTTTGTAAGCTAGGCGAACCGTTTGTCATTAAAAGAAGTGTATATTTTCCTTTTAATTGATCAAGTACTTCGAAAGTTTCTTCATATATAAACGGACTTTCTTTACGCATGTTTGGGAAATAGGTAGCGAGCTCCAATCCAAGTGCTTGATCTTCAATTCCCAATTTTTTTAATCCATTTGTCCATGCTTGTTTTTGATATTCGGGAATAATGGCTTTCATCTTTTGAAAATCTTCGGTTGGGTCATCGAAAGTGCCCCATAATCCCTCGAACGGATTTATGCCAATCATTTGTGTAAAAGGACGTGTTTCGTATGTATCATATAGGGCGCTTGCTTCTTCTCGAACGGCAAGTTCTAGTGACGCTGCATCGACATTTACTTTAGTGGATGCATGCGCACATGTTTTTTGAAATGCGGTTTTCACGCTTTTATTATCCCATAATAACGTATCATCTAAGTCAAAAAATAGTGCTTTCAATAGTAAATCCCCCTTTACTAATACTTTACCTTAGTAAAGAGAGACTGTCACTAGAATGCTAGCATTTTATCGAGAGGTCCATCCGGTCGAATGATGCCCTCTATATCTTTAATCGCAATTGGGAAATAAGGAAAGCCAAATACATAAGGCGTCAGTTCATACACTTGGAAATAAATCACGAGGCTATGATCGGCAATATAATAGTCTTGGTCGGGGCTCATTTCGTTAAATTCTTCTAATAAAGGAACATCCCATGCGACCATTTTCTGTTTTATTATTTCCGATAAAACTTTTACATAATTACTGTCATGTTTAAATAAATCTTTTAAAGCATATTGCTTACCAGTCGTGACGTCAAAAGTTAGGGATTTGCAAAGAGTTAGACCGTGTGCACCACCGGTAAAAGAGTATACAATCAAAGATAAGCTCAAAATATTGCGTTGATTATTTTTTATTTCAAAGTAGCCGATCATCTCTACTAAATTTTCATTGTAAAATCCTTGTTCGATTAAAAGCTTATTCAAAACGGTAATAATATCCGCATTAATCTTTTTTTCTATATGTGGATGGGTTAAGTTAGTTACAATGGGATAGTAGATATTTACACTAGGCGAATGTTTAAAGATATGTTTTGTTTCAATGCGAGTGGGTAGATTCAAGGTTCACAGCCTTTCGAAGTTATTAATAGATAGTATGAGCAGGAGGGGATACATATGTTTTTGAAAAAAGTTTCGATATTGAATCGTGCAGAAAACGTAGAAAATCAGTATCCATTTACGATTCCAACAATCAGAAATTTAACAGAGCTTGAGCTGACAAGTAGTGTGACCTTCTTAGTTGGTGAAAATGGAACGGGTAAATCGACTTTACTAGAAGGTATTGCGGATAATTGTGAGTTTAATATGGCTGGTGGAAGCAAAAATAATTTGTATGAAGCAGATGCTGCCGAAAGCGCACTAGGAGAATATATCAGATTGTCGTGGATGCCGAAAGTAACGAATGGTTTCTTCTTGCGAGCAGAATCATTTTATCAATTCGCTTCGCATATTGACGAACTGGAAAGGGAGATTCCGGGTGTTTTAGATAGTTATGGTGGGAAATCTTTACATGAACAATCGCATGGGGAATCATTTCTTTCCTTATTTTTAAATCGTTTCAATGGTCGTGCTATTTACTTATTGGACGAGCCAGAAGCCGCGTTATCTCCACAAAGACAGCTGTCTTTTTTACGCATTATGCATGATCTTGTGGAGGAAGAAGGTTGTCAATTTATCATTGCAACGCATTCACCGATTATTTTAGGTTATCCTAATGCAACCATTCTTAGTTTTGATCATGGCAAAATTGAAGAGGTAGAATATGAAATGACGGGTCATTACCAAATAACCAAATACTTTTTAGACCATCGTGAAAAATTTTTAGAGGAATTGTTAGCAGGTGATTAAATGAATATCATTATAGCTTACTTAGACGATATGTTCTTTTTTATTTGTATAGCACTGCCGATTGTAATTATTTGGCGTATCGCTCGTTGGAAAAAGAGAGGGTTTAATGTAAAGGAAAGTTTGCACGAAATCGGTTTTCTTCTATTTGTATGTGTACTTATTGGCTTATTTTCGCAAACTATTATTCCGAAGTCAGGAGCGGAGCAAATTTACGGAACAGCCGTCAACCTACAGCTGTTCCGCGTTGTAAAAGAGACTTATAATGCAATTGTATATTTAGGGTTTTGGCAACCTTTTTATATTAACTTTCTAGGGAATATTATTTTGTTTATGCCTATCGGTTTCTTATTGCCCTTGCTTTATAGAAGGTTGGTATATTTTCCGAATACAGTGATCATTGGATTATGTATATCGCTTTTTATTGAAATTACGCAAATTCCTCAAAATAGGAGCAGCGATGTGGACGATCTTTGGTTAAATACATTAGGTGCTTTTTTCGGATATTTATGTTATTTATTCATCCATAAGCGTTTTCCAGTTTTTTCGAAAGCGTTTAAAAAATAGTTTAAAGTTTTCTTAAACGGGTAAACATACACAGTATTAACTATGCAAGGAGACATCTATGAACATGCAAACGAAAGAATCAAAAATGGAAGAAAAACGAGATAAAATGATGGAGGATTTAGTGAAGAAAGGCGTATTTAAAATTAATGGAAGACAATTGTACCAACTAAATTATTATGAATTAATGAAAGAATATATAGCAGAAGAAGAAAGTTAAAAAGTGCCGATATGACAGGCACTTTTTTTATGAATTCTAACAATTATGAAACGCTAATTGCCGATAATAAAAGTGTGGTACACTTGAATCAAACATAGATGAGGTGGAATAAAACTTGACTTTTTTACAAAATTTAAAGGAACCATTACGAGAAAAATGGGAGAAGGCAAATTTCGCATTTGCGATGCCAATACAAACCAAACTAATCCCACATATGTTGGATGGTTCAGATATAGTAGCAGAATCTCCAACTGGGACAGGAAAAACATTAGCTTACGTTATTCCGCTTTTACAAAAAGTAGATCCTACGAAGAAGCAAGTACAAGCATTAGTCGTTGTACCTTCTCAAGAACTTGGCATGCAAATTATTGAAGTTTTTCGCGAGTGGATTGCAGGTACAGACATTACCGTTGCACAATTAATCGGAGGAGCTAATATCCAAAGACAAATTGACACATTGAAAAAGAAGCCGACAATTGTAGTAGGAACACCTGGGCGACTGCAAGAACTTGTAAAAACGAAAAAACTTAAAATGCATGAAATTAAAACGATTGTTCTCGATGAAGGGGACCAACTATTAAGTAGGGAACACCGAACAACTGTCAAAGGCTTGATCGATGCAACTGTTGAAAGACAGTTAGTTGTTACTTCTGCTACGATAACCGATGAAATTGAACTAGTGGCAGAAAGAATGATGAATAATCCTATTCGTATTCAAGTATCGGCGGAGGAGATTCCTGCAAAAGGCGAAGTCATCCATAGTTTTGTTAAAACAGAGACTCGCGATAAAACGGATCTGTTAAGAAGACTCTCGCATTTAGAAGGCATGAAAGGACTTGCATTTGTAAATAGTTTAGACCAATTATTGATGAAAGATTCCAAGTTATCGTATAGAGATGCACCGATCGTTTCACTTCATTCAGAAATGAAAAAAGAAGAACGTAAAAAAGCATTAGACGATTTTAAAAATGGAAAAGTGAGCATATTAATAGCGACAGATGTTGCTGCACGTGGTCTCGATATCTCTGGTTTAACTCATGTTATTCATGTAGATGTCCCGCATTCGATCGAACAATATTTACATCGTTCAGGGCGCACTGGTCGCGCAGGAAAAGATGGGGAAGTATTGACTTTATTAACTTATTCAGATGAGAAAACGTATAAAAAATGGACAAAAGAACTTCCGAGTAAACCGGTTCAAAAAATCTGGCATCGCGGTGCGTTAATAGAAGGAAACTCTAAAACAGTAGAGAAAAAGGGGAAATAAAGATGAATTTCCAACAAAAACTAGAAGAATACGCAGAGCTAGTTGTAAAAGTTGGCTTAAACATTCAAAAGGATCAGCCTTTATTAATTGGAACAACAACAGAAACCCTAGAGTTTACTCGGCTTGTTGTAAAAAAAGCGTATGAAGCAGGAGCAAAACGAGTAGACGTCAACTATACGGACGAAGTAAACGCTCGTGCATTTTACGATTTAGCCCCAGATCAAGCATTTCATGAATATCCAAAATGGTTAGCAATGCAACGAGACGAGTTAATCGAAAACAAAGGTGCATTATTATGGATTGACGCGGACAATCCAGATTTATTGGAAGGTGTGTCAGTTGACAGAATTTCCAATTTTCAAAAGGTATCCGGAAAAGCGTTGGAAAACTATCGAAAAGCAGTAATGAATGATGTCATTACTTGGTCCATCGTTGCAATACCTTCTGAAAAATGGGCTGCTAAAGTGTTCCCTAAGTTAGATGCTGAACAGCAAATGGAAGCATTATGGGAACTTATTTTCAAAGTAGTGAGAGTTGGGGAAGGTAATGCGGTACAAAAATGGAAAGAACATATTGAAAACTTAGAAAAACGTGCCGCGCTTTTAAATGCAAAGCGTTTTAAAAAGCTCCATTACAAAGCAGAAGAAACCGATATTCAAGTAGAGTTACCGAAAGACCATATATGGTTAACAGGGGCTAGTAAAAATGCACAAAATGATCCTTATATTGCCAATATGCCAACGGAAGAAGTATATACAGCTCCTCTAAAAACTGGTGTAAATGGCTATGTGAAAAATAAAAAGCCCCTTGTATATCAAGGAAATATCGTGGATGATTTCACGTTAACTTTTGAAAATGGTGCCATTACAAAAATAGAGGCATCAATTGGTAAGGAACTTTTACACGAACTAACACAAACTGATGAAGGTGCTAAGTATTTAGGAGAAATTGCATTAGTTCCGCATGAATCTCCTATATCTGCGTCGAATGTATTGTTCTTCAACACATTGTTTGATGAAAATGCATCGAATCATTTTGCCATCGGGGAAGCTTATCCAACTTGTGTGGAGGGAGCTCGTGGATTATCTCACGAAGATTTAGAACGACTTGGACTTAATACATCGATTGTCCATGAAGATTTTATGATTGGCAGCGCAGATATGGATATTATGGGTGAACTAGAAGATGGTACAATGGAGCCTATTTTCCGGAAAGGTACATGGGCATTTTAAGGAGTTGAACATTGCATGAAGAAATGGTTTATAATAATCGTTTTTTTACTGCTTCCTTTTTCGGCTTTACCGGTTGAAGCAAAGGGTTCGGAAGTGTATATTGCGATCGGTGACTCCTTAGCTGCGGGACAAACCCCAAACCGTGCGATTGATGCTGGTTATGCAGATTTAATAGCTGAAGAATTGAAACGTTCGCGTCAGCTTGCGTTTTATTCGAAAGAACTGGCTTTTCCTGGGTTCACTACTGCTGATGTATTATCCACGGTGCAGTCGGAAGAAGCAAAAGCACTACTAAAAAATGCGACGCTTGTTACAATTTCTGCAGGTGCAAATGATTTACTAAGACTTGTTCAAGCAAACCCATCGGACGGCTCGCTTTCGTATCAACAAATTCCGGCTGATTTTGCATTAAATAGTGTAAGGAAAAATATCACCGAAATTATAAACGAAGTGAAAGAAGCTGCTCCGAAAGCTAAAATTTATGTAATGGGATATTATTTTGCTTATCCACATGCACATGAATCGCAAAAACAAGGTGTTCAAAGAGAATTGGATACATTAAATGCCATATTAAAAATGCAAGCAGAAAGTAATGGTGCGAAATTTATATCAGTAGAAGAAGCATTTGCACCTAAAGCAAAAGAACTTATTCCGAATCCGGCAGATGTGCATCCTTCGATGGAAGGATATCGTCTAATGGCAAACGCGTTCTTCGTACATTATAATAAAAATTTACAAGTACGACCAAACGAGTTGCCAAATCCGAATCCTCTATCATTTGAAGAAATTATAAACAGCCAAAAAGAAACCGTAACATCACCAGTTTCCAGAATAGAAGGCTTCGATAATTATCTATCATTAACAGCATTAAAACCATACATTTAAAAAGCTGTCTCCATTTACAGGAGACAGCTTTTGATCATTTCGTCGTTTTTTTAGCTTGTATTGCTTTTTTTACAATTGGAATGACGATTGGAGCCAATTTAATTGCAGTTTTTACGATCGCTTTTACTTTCATCATGATCTCTCCCATGCTGTTCTCTATGCTGTTTATATTCCCGTTATGAGTGTACCATAAACATTATCTCAACACGCGAATACCCTGTATAATGTTCCATATTAAAACAATAATATAAACAATTGCATATAAAAGAATAAATATTAAGGGACCAGATGCCGCCCAAAAAGAAGGCTGTTCGAAGGTCATGCTCATCGAATACGAGGTTGGAACTACAGTTGCAAAAATGATAATAAATAAAATAATCATTAAAATGACTGGTATAATATGCGAGATTAATGACTTTTTTGCATGATGCTTCACTTCTTTGTCTTGCGAAACAAAAAAGACAATAATCGGAACAATAAAAGGTGCAAATAATACGCTAAAATAGGATAGAGCACTTAACATTTTACTATTATGCACGTATTGTATCTCCTTTCCATTTTAGAAACTACGGTTCATTCCAAAGCAAATGATACTAAAATTTCTTTAAATTGCTTTACAGACGAGATAGTAACATATTCTTTTTCTCCATGCCAATCAGCACCGCTCGGTCCAAACTCAATGGCACCAGCCCCTTTTTCCGCATAGAAACGAGTGTCGGCAGATCCATGTTGGCCAAATAAATTAGTTGGCAGCTTCCTTATACCAGTCGTTATTTGTTGCAGTCTTTTTACATATTCATTATTTTCTTCTGTCGTTACTGCCGGAGCAGTGGAATGGATGATTACTTCGCTAGTTGGAAAGAGACTGCTAGCTGTATCCTTTATTTCCTTTATAATACTTCCTGCATGTTGTCCCGGAACAAAGCGAATATCGTAAGACATAATACATTCGTCTGGTACAACATTGAATCTTTCACCTGCATGTATTTTTGCCAAGTTTAAAGAAGGATAATCATAAAATGCATTACTTGCCGTTAAAAAAGAGAGTTTACGTATTTCCTGATCGAATAAGAAAGCGTGCTCTATTGCATTGATTCCTTCCCATGGACGACTTCCATGGCTGGATTTCCCTTTTAGTATGACATCTAATTGAATAATTCCTTTTGCTTGCAGTCCTATATGTAAATGGGTTGGCTCACCGCAAATGACGAAATCTCCGTGAAATCCTTGATCGACTAGGAATTTAGATGTATCTCCGAACGTTTCTTCATCTGTCACAATATGTAATTGTATTGTTTTCGTGAGTTTTTGGGGAACTAATGAAAGCTCATAAAATGCTTGCATCATAGCAGCAACCCCCGCTTTCATATCGGCAGAACCTCTTCCAAATAACTGGTCACCTTCCATAAAGGGTATGAATTGTTCAGGATTACCTGGTACCACATCCACATGCCCATTCCAAATAATACATTCGTCCCCACTACCCATTTCTGCAACTAGCATAAGTTTAGCATCATGTTCATACACTGTCGGAGTAATGTCACGTTGTTCTAACCAAGATTTACAAAATAGCAGGGCTTTGTTTGCACCTTCTAAATCATCACTTTTTATGCGGATTAAATCTTTTAATAACTCTATCATTCGAATAACCCTCCGTTATCTATTATTTCTATAAGTATACCAATGAAATAAGAGGGGTTGCATTCCTAATTTTATTGGGCTACAATGAATTCGAACTAAATAATTCATAACCACAAGGGGCGTCGCTTATGCGGCTGAGATCGTACCCTTCGAACCTGTAAGTTCAAACTTGCGTAGGGATGTGGATGGAAACTGACAATCGCGCGATGTCTGGGTCTATCCCGGGTGTCGTTTTTTTTGTGGGCAAAAAAAGGGGATTACAATGAGAAATCAACGTGTATTATTATTAGTGGAAATTGCTATTTTTGCAGCTTTAGGATACGTATTAGACTTAATTGGGTTTGGTATGCCGCAAGGTGGATCAGTTACCTTCGTACTTGTACCGATCATTTTAATTGCTTTCAGGCGTGGAGTTGTGGCGGGGCTAATTACTGGATTTTTAATTGGTTTATTGCAAGTAGTAACTGGCCGTTTTTACCCGGCACCGCTTTCTTTTGAAATTGTCGTTTTACAAGTAGCAATCGATTATTTTATCGCATTTATGGTGGCAGGATTTGCCGGTTTCTTTAGACCTTCATTTATGAAAGCATTAGAAAACAAAGATACGAAGAAAATGATTATAGCTGTTATTGCTGGTACATTTGTTGCAGCATTTCTCCGTTATTTAGCACATGTAACGTCTGGTTTTCTATTTTTTAGCGAATTTGCCGGAGATCAAAACCCTATTTTATATTCAATCATTTATAATTCTACTTATATGATTCCAGTATTTTTAGTTGCGGTATTTATTTGCACAATTCTGTTCGTAAAAGCACCACGTCTTTTACTGCCGAATAGACTATAAATATGATATGATTATCGTACAGTTAATGAAGAAGGGATCTTATATAGATGATTGTACAAACAAATGAAGAGTTAGAAGCGTTAAAAAAAATCGGCCGAATTGTGGCAGAAGTACGCGATGCGATGCAGGCTGCAACCAAACCAGGTATCACAACAAAAGAGCTAGATGAAATTGCAGGCAAAATGTTCACAGAAACTGGGGCAATTTCAGGACCAAAAGGGGAATACGATTTCCCAGGATATACTTGTATTAGTGTAAATGAAGAAGTTGCCCATGGTATTCCAGGTTCACGTGTCATAAAAGAAGGTGACATGGTCAATATTGACGTGTCAGGTTCTTATGAAGGGTACTTTGCGGATACAGGTATCTCTTTTGTAGTTGGAGACGGCTACCCAGAAAAAGAAAAACTATGTACTGTAGCAGAAAGTGCCTTCAACCGTGCGATGTTAAAAGTGAAGACAGGTGCTCGCTTAAACCAAATCGGTAAAGCAGTGGCAAGAGAAGCAAAAGACAATGATTTACACGTTATTATGAACTTAACAGGTCATGGTATTGGGAAATCACTGCATGAAGCACCACAACATGTATTAAATTATTACGATGCATGGGACCCAACGATTTTAAAAGAAGGTATGGTACTTGCGGTAGAGCCATTTATCTCCGAAAAAGCAGAACATATTGTAGAGTCTGGGGACGGATGGACATTCGTCACACCTGACAAATCATTGGTAGCTCAAATCGAACATACAATTGTTGTAACAAAAGAAGGACCGATTTTACTAACAAAATTAGATTAAGCAATTCAAAAACGCCACTCGAAATAATTATTTCGATGGCGTTTTTTTGATGAATAGGATGCCTGCAACAAGCACACTACTTAAAAATATAGAGGCAGTAGATATGAGTAGCTCGTTAAACAGATGACGAACAGCTAATCCTAAAAATGCCCAAATAAAAACGATTACAATCGAACGGTCTTCGTAATGATACCGAAAGTGAAGGGCAATAGCCGTGGCAATAGTCAAGAAAATAACCGTCCATAGAGACTTTGTAATTCCTAAACCACTGAATTCATAATAAGTTAAAAGATAATCAAGATTGATAAACATCATAATAAAAACCCAACCAAAATAAATGGAAATAGGCAATCTGCTCATCCAATTCTGTTGTTTTCCTGGATAAGTCATATAAAGTAAAAATAAGGTTCCAAGTAAAACAAATAGTGTAATGAGAGAGTAATTAAACAGCTCAAAATGCCAAAAAAGAATCCATGCGCTATGAAAAATAGAAGTAACGACAAAGAGTAAAACTCGTTTCAAAGGGAGTTGTTGTGTAGCACGATACTCTTTTATACTATTCCAAATCCAACTTGCCAATAATAGATAAATAATTATCCAAATAAAAAATACATGATGGGCAGGTGAGAAAAATATAGGAAGTCTATTTAAAATACTTTCAGTTGTTTGATTATTTATAGGGAGTGCGTTTGCAAGTATATGCACAGTGATTGTAGAGATTAAGCTTAAAATCAAAAGGATTATTTTGACCATTCGATCTCCTCCTTCTATATAGTAAGTATACCTTTGAAATAATGAGAGGACAAATTGCAAATATGAATATTATGTGACGAAAACCGCATAATTGCAAGGTGAAAACATGGTATACTAAATTTCTAAATATATTGTCATTAGAGGGGGAAGATTTGAATGAATACAGAAACTTATTCACTTGTATGGGATTTAGATTCCTTTTTTGTGGGAGGAAGTAGTTCAACAGAACTTCGAAAGCACTTAGATGAAGTAAAGAATAAATTGGTGGCATTTGAAGAGGAGCTTAAAAGTTTTTGTACACCTTCCTCCATTCAAGATGTAGGTAAAATAGTACATACGATTGAAAATTTGAAGGATATTGCGGTAAATTTATCTGAAGGTGGGGCAGTAATCGGCTGCTTGTTAGCACAAGATACAAGGGATAAGCATGCTGCATTATTAGAAGGAGAAGTAGGAGCTCTATATGCAAAACTATCTTCAGCGATGCTTACGATCCAGCAAGTGCTTGGGCAGGCGGAAGAATCTATTTGGCAAGATTTGCTTCAAACAAAGGAACTTTCTATATTTGCATTTGTATTAAACGAGTGGAGAGAAGAATCAAAGCAAATGCTCTCCAATAAAGAAGAAAATATGATAACAACGCTTAGTGTTGATGGATATCATGCTTGGGGCCAATTATACGATTTACTAGTAGGTGACATGCGTATTAAAATAACTATGGATGGAGAGGAAAAAGAGTTATCTGTTGGACAAGCCAATAATTTAAGCTCGCATGAAGATGCTACAATTCGGAAAGATACATTTGATACATTAGAGTCTGCTTGGACGGAGAAAGAAGACTTTTTCGCTAAAACACTGAACCATCTGGCAGGATTTAGACTAGCTATATATGAAAAAAGAGGTTGGGATTCCGTTTTACAGGAACCTTTGCAAATCAATCGCATGAAACAAGAAACACTGGACGCAATGTGGGGTGCTATTTCCAAAAATAAAGCACCATTCGTTGAATATTTAAACAGAAAATCGTCTATGCTAGGCGAAAAAAGAATGCATTGGTATGACCTGGATGCCCCGGTGAGTGCTTCTACAGAAAAGATGGACTTCCAACAAGGTGCGGAGTTTATTTTGAAGCATTTCAAAGAGTTTGGTCCTAAACTTGCGGCATTTTCAAGAAATGCTTTTGAAAAAGGATGGGTTGAAGCGGAAGATCGTCCAAACAAACGTCCAGGAGGCTTTTGTACAGGAATGCCAGTATCAGAGGAATCTCGTATTTTCATGACCTATAGTGGATCTATGTCCAATGTTTCGACGCTTGCGCATGAATTGGGACATGCTTTCCATTCATATGCTTTAAGACCAGTCCATTGGATGAATCGTCAATACGCAATGGGAGTAGCGGAGACGGCTTCTACATTCGCCGAAATGATTGTTGCAGATGCTGCGGTAAAAGAAGCAAAAACAGATGAAGAAAAAATTGCGCTTTTAGAAGATAAGATTCAGCGTAGCGTTGCATTTTTTATGAATATTCATGCACGCTTCTTGTTTGAAACTAGATTCTATGAGGAACATAAAAATGGATTCGTTTCTGCAACTAGATTAAATGAATTAATGGAAGCAGCTCAAAAAGAAGCGTATGGCGATGCACTGGAAACAACTCATCCACATTTCTGGGCTTCTAAATTACATTTTTATATTACTGACGTACCATTCTATAACTTCCCATATACTTTTGGATATTTATTTTCTTTAAGTATTTATGCAAAAGCTATTTCAGAAGGCGCTAATTTTGAAGAAAAATACATTGCTCTACTTCAAGATACAGCTATGATGACGGTGGAAGATTTAGCGATGAAACATTTAGGAGAAGATATTACGAAAGAACCGTTTTGGATAAAAGGTATCAATCTTTGCATTCAAGATGTAAACGAATTTATTCAATTGACTAATGCAAAAGGGTGAAAAAGCTTGATTTACTTTGAAGGGGATACTTGTTATTTACGGACGTTAAATATAAAAGATGCACCGGGTTTAGCGGATCTTGTTTACCGAAACAAATATTATTGGTCCGTCTATGAACCTTTGCATCGAGATGACTACTATACTACTACAGTTCAAAGAGAAAAGATTAGAGAATCCCTGCTTTTGATGCAAGAAAAAAGAGAGTTTGGTTTTGGTATATACGAGCATAATACGGATAAAATGATTGGTCATATCTCCTTATATAGCCTGAAAAGAATGCCCTTTTCAAGTGGATTAATTGGTTATTCGATGGATGAACAATTTGTTGGAAAAGGGATAGCATCTGAGGCAGTGCATATGGTCAAATCATTTGGTTTTGAACATGTCCATTTAAACCGTATTGAGGCGTATGTGTCTCCACGAAATGCTGGATCGATTAAAGTGTTGGAAAAAAATGAATTCCTACGAGAAGGACTACTTCGTAAACTTCTATTTATTAATGGTAAGTGGGAAGACCATTATATGTATGCTTCACTGAGTGAAGAATATTGAAAGGGTAAGAGTCTTTATAAAAAATTAAAAAGCCGGTTGTTCCATTACTGAACAACTGGCTTTTATGTGTCGATTTCCCGGGAAATATTTTATTTCTTGTCGATAGAACCATCTGTGACTAAATCTAAACGTCCGGTAGTTGGATCAATAATTAGTCCATGAACAGGAATGCTTGGTAGAATGAGTGGATGATTTCGTATCATATCCACACTATGTAAAACACTTTCTTCTACATCTGAAAAGCCTTCTAACCATTTATCCATATTAACACCTGAGTATTTTAATACATCGAAAGTATGAGGATCTACACCTCTTTCGATCATTTTCCCTACTATTTTATCTGGTTGGATTGCACTCATGCCACAATCATGATGGCCAACGACGAAAATTTCGTCTGCTTGAAGTTCATAAACGGCTACGATCAAACTTCTCATAATACCGCCAAAGGGATGATTAATAACGGCGCCAGCACTCTTTACCATTTTGACATCACCATTTTTAAAGTTCATCGATTTATGAAGCATTTCCGTAAGTCTAGTATCCATACATGTTAAAATAACAATTCGTTTGTCTGGAAACTTCGTAGTTAAGTATGGCGTGTATTGCTTATTTTCTACAAAAGACTTATTGAATAATAAAATTTCATCTAACTGTGACATAATGTTCCCCCTAAAATTAATTTATCTTTTTATTTTATACTAAATGAAAGGGGATTGCTTGTCATTTGTTTGATCTTTATTTTGCTATTTTTTGTTTGCGTTCAGATATAAAATAAGACTTCCCTGTACCAATTGCTACTGATTGTAAAGGTTCAGGTGCAAGATGAACAGGTACTTCAATAACACTTGAAAGCCATTCTTTTATATCTTTTAAAAGAGCACCTCCACCTGTAAGTACTACACCGTGATCTACGATATCCCCGGAGAGTTCAGGCGGGCATATTTCAAGTGTTGCTCGGACTGCTTCTAAAATAATTTCAAGCGGTTCTTTCAAAACTCCTTGAATTTGTGTGGAAGAAAGATGGATTGTTTTAGGTAAACCGGTTACCACATCTCTTCCGCGGACATCCATTTGTTCTACAGTATGGGGGACCAATGCATGTCCAATTGTTGTTTTTATATTTTCGGCAGTTGGTTCTCCAATGATGACATTATATTCTTTACGAATAAAATGGATAATCGCTTCATCCATTCGATTACCAGCAGATTTTACCGTGTTAGAAGCAACTACACCGCCAAACGAAATAATTCCAACTTCTGTCGTACCTCCGCCGATATCCACAATCATACTCGCAACAGGTTCATTGACGGGAAGACCAGCTCCTATTGCAGCAGCAACAGGCTCTTCCATAAGTTGCACTTCTTTGGCACCGCTTTGTCGAACGGCATCTTGAATTGCTCTACGCTCGACAGATGTTGCACCTGAAGGAGTACAAACAATGACAGTCGGTTTTCGAAGTGCAGTACCTAACTTTTTGCTAGCTTTTTGCATGATTAGTTTCAATAACTGAGTTGTAATATCGAAATCTGCAATGACCCCATCTTGAAGTGGTCTTATTACTTCGATGGATATAGGCGTTTTACCGATCATTTTTTTTGCTTCTTCACCGAAAGCAACAATTTCTTTTGTTTTTTTATTAATCGCTACAACTGTAGGTTCATCTATAAGTAAGCCCTTGCTTTTTGTATAAACTAATGTATTTGCTGTTCCTAAATCTATTCCAATATGTGCATTTGAAAACATTTTTGTTCCTCCAATCTAATGGTACTTAGTTAGTATAATAGATAAATAGAGGTTTGCCATATGTTATATGTTGGAAGTTTACGTTTGTTTCAATAGAAAATGGTTATTTTTGATTAATGAGATTTGCTAAATTGATGTAATAGTACTATGTTGTCATAAAATTGAAATGATGTTGTAACCAAAATGAAAGGAAAAAGAGACGTAATGACATCTAATTTTGTTAAAAATGAGCAAGTATCCAATTTACACTTGTAGATTTTCGGTTCGCTTTGGACGAAGTGATTACTACATTATTACCGTCACTTCCTGCTGCACTATTTACGATAATCTTGTATTTAGAAATGTCGGTAAAGGTATTACTAGACATTCAAGTCCAAAGTACTCAGAAGACGAAGTTAAACATTCTACTGAAATGTTTATATTATATTGGATAGCTTAAGCCACAAAAAAACAACCGCATAAAATGCGGTTGTTTGGATTATTTAGAAGGTTTTGGATCTACTTGGATAGCGTCGTGTGTGTTCATGCCTTTAGCAAAGTAATGAATAATTGTATAGCCAGAAATCCCTATACATACCGCAAAACCAAGAACTGTAACTGTGAATAAGCCCATTATTAAACACCTCACTAGTTATGATACTATTATTATAGCTTATCTTACTTGAAAAAGTAAGAAGAAATATTTAGAAAKGAAACCATCAACTAAATACTATTAAAATGCCCAGTTACCATCGCGAAAGATAGGTTCTGTAGATCCATCTTCTTTAATGCCATCTATATTCATTTTGTCTGAACCAATCATAAAATCTACATGCGTAATACTTTCATTCAATCCATTTTCTGCAAGCTCTTCACGACTCATCTTTTTTCCACCTTCTAGGCAGAAAGCATATGCACTTCCGATTGCCAAATGGTTGGAAGCATTCTCATCGAACAAGGTGTTATAAAATAATAAATTAGAATTAGAAATCGGTGAATCATGCGGTACCAGTGCTACTTCCCCTAGATAGTGAGAACCTTCGTCTGTAGCAACAAGATTTTCCAGTACTTCTTGACCTTGTTCTGCTTCTACTTTTACGATGCGACCTTGTTCAAAGGTGATTGTGAAATTATCAATAATATTTCCACCATAGCTTAATGGTTTAGTACTAGCTACATGTCCTTCCACGCCTGTTTTCAAAGGAACAGTAAATACTTCTTCTGTTGGCATATTTGCCATAAAATCTTCGCCATTTTCGTTTACACTACTAGCCCCACACCATACATGTCCTTTTGGAAGTTCAATGACTAAATCTGTTCCAGGAGCTGTATAACGTAGTTTTTGATAGTTTTTATTATTTAAATAATCTACTTTCGTGTGTAAAAGGGAATCATGCTCTTCCCAAGCAGCGACTGGATCTTCTAAGTCTGCACGTACTGCTTTGAAAATAGCTTCCCATAATGCAGAAACTTGTTCTTCTTCCGCTAGTTCAGGGAACACTTTGCTTGCCCAATCTTTAGATGGGGATGCGATTACTGTCCAACTAATTTTATCTGATTGCACATATTGGCGATATTTACTTAAAGCTTGCCCGGTAGCTTTTTGGAACGCCGCAATTTTAGCGGTGTCTACTCCTTTTAAAAGGTCAGGACTTTGACTCATGATGCTCATAAATGCAGCACCTTCTTCCGCCAAAAGCTCGCGTTCTTGTACTTTCCACGATGGGAAATAGTCAAAAGAATCTTTAGGAGCTAAATCATAGCGTAAACGTGTAATCTCATCATCAGAGAAGTCTACAAATACTTGCCCGGCACCAATTTCATAAGCTTTTTTGGTGATTAAGCGGACTAGTTCTACACTATCGATAGAAGCAGCGATGTATAACTTTTGTCCAGGTTGAATATTTACCCCAACTTCTACTGCTAGTGATGCATATTTTTCTAGTTTAGTTTTAAACGATGACATATCCATACTCCCTTTCTATACTTATTTTTATAGTATCAGTTTTACGAATGATATGACAATAATCATTCGTATTAGAAAAGTAGAAATTTGTTCAATATTACTGCATTTATCTTTTGGAAAAGAAAGATTTATATTCAAATATCATTAATAATGCCGAAATAAAGTACAGAAATAGAATGTGGAGGAAAATGAATGGATAAGTCTACGGTATTCGGTTTAATAATAGGGATTGTTTCAATAGCTGTTGGTATGGTATTAAAAGGGGCGGGTTTAGCAAACTTATTAAACCCTGCTGCCATCTTAATCATTGTTTTTGGAACGATTGCAACGGTTGTCATAGGGTTCCCAACGAATGAGTTGAAAAGGGTACCAAAGCTTTTTGGAGTTATTTTTAAAGAGTCAAAGCTAGTACCTGATGTAGAAGTAATTAAAATGTTTTCAAGCTGGGCTGACCTGGCTCGTAGAGAAGGATTATTAGCGTTAGAAAGTAAAACAACAGAAGTAGAAGATCCATTTTTAAAAAATGGGCTGACATTAGCTATCGATGGACAAAATGCTGATTATATTCGGGATGTCTTGTCAGAAGAAATTGACGCATTAGAGGAAAGGCATTCTGGTGGAGCCCAAATTTTCACGCAAGCTGGTACATATGCACCTACTCTAGGTGTACTTGGTGCAGTAGTTGGACTAATTTCAGCATTAAGTGATATGAGTGATATTGACAAATTAGCACATGCCATTTCTGCGGCATTCATCGCTACACTTCTAGGTATTTTCACTGGTTATGTTTTATGGCATCCATTTGCCAATAAATTAAAACGTAAATCCAAGCAAGAAGTTAGACAAAAGACAATGATGCTAGAAGGTATACTTTCTGTATTAGAAGGAGATGCTCCACGTGTTATTGAACAAAAATTGTCTTCCTACTTATCTATGTCAGAACGCAAAAAAGTTTTAGATGAAAGCGGGGAGGCTGGCCTTGGCAAAGAAGCGTAAAAAGCATAAGCATGAAGAGGAAGTAAGTGAAGCGTGGCTACTTCCATATGCCGATATTTTAACTTTATTGTTAGCCCTTTTCATCGTGTTATTTGCTTCCAGTTCTGTAGACCAACAAAAATTGGAACAAATGTCTCAAGCATTCAACCAAGTATTTGAGGGAGGTAACGGTATATTTGAACAGCCATCTCCTATTCAAATGCCCAATACTCCTAATGATTCAGGTCAGGGAGAAAATGACGAGAGCACTGCATATATAGAAGACCAGCAAGTATTGGCGGAAATTCAAGATAGTGTAGATGAATATATCGCTGTGAATGCATTAGAAAAACAATTTGCTACTGCACTAACGGCTGAAGGTTTGCTAGTTACAATTCGAGATAATATACTATTTGATATGGGGCAAGCGGAAGTGAAGCCGGAGTATCGACAAATCGCAGAAGATATAGCGAATCTACTCGTATTCGATCCACCTAGAAATGTTGTTATTACTGGACATACCGATGATATTCCAATTTCAAGTAATGAATTTTCTTCTAACTGGGAACTAAGCGTTATGCGTTCTGTTAACTTTTTGAGAATTTTAGTTGAAAATAATACGATTGATCCTCTTTATTTTAGTGCCAAAGGGTACGGAGAAAATAAACCTGTAGCCTCTAACGATACTTCGGAAGGTCGTGCACAAAATAGAAGGGTAGAAGTACTTATTCAACCACGTGTGTTAGCAGATGGTACATTAAATGACTCTCCACAGTAATACTACTAACTGACAACTTATTTTTGTTGTCAGTTTTTCTTTTRACTTTTCTAAACAAAAGTTTATAATTAAAACAAATGTTCATTTTTATGGGGAAGGAGGATATAAATTGGACTCAAAAGAAGTTAAGATTTTGAACTATCTTAAAAAGAATCCATACGCTTCTCAGTTAGAAATTGCCAATGAATTAAATATGTCTAGACCTGCTATTGCTAATATTATTTCTGGGCTTATTAAAAGTGGAAAGATAACTGGAAGAGCCTATATTTTACCCGAAAACAAAGAAATTATTTGTATAGGTGGAGCGAATGTAGACAGGAAATATATAGTGAAAAGCAACTTGCAAATGGGTACGTCCAATCCAACGACTAGTCTACAAAGCATTGGTGGCGTTGCAAGGAATATTGCGGAAAACTTAGGAAGACTAGGACATAGTGTACGCATGCTTACTGTAGTAGGCAATGATATGGAATATGAATCCATAGAAAAAGCGTCAAGTCCATGGATGAATTTATTTTCCGTTGAAAAATTAACAAGCTATCAGACAGGGACATACTCCGCCATACTAGACACACATGGGGAAATGTTGTTTGCCTTAGCAAACATGGATATTTACGATCAATTTACGGTCGATTACTTGAAGAAACAAGAAACCCATTTGATGAATGCTCAACTGCTAATCATTGATATGAATTGTCCAAAAGACGTCATTGAATATGTACAAACCATTTCAATAGGTTACAAAATACCACTTGCAATTATTCCGGTTTCTTCGCCTAAGATGAATAGAATGCCGGAATCTTTAGAAGGAATTGACTGGTTAATAACGAACAAAGATGAGGCAGAAACTTATTTCCAAATGACCATAGAAGACGAATCATCCTGGAAAAAAGCAGCGGAATTATTTGTAGAAAAAGGAATAAAACAAGTAGTAGTAACAGGTGGTAGTAAAGGTGTTGTATTTGCTGGAGAGCAGATTGAAACAACGATAGCACCAGCCATACATGCAGAAAACATATTAGATGTAACAGGAGCAGGAGACGCATTTGTTTCGGGAACATTACATGCATGGTTAGAAGGCGCTGAAATCGGTGAAGCAGTACAAACGGGGATGGTCAATGCCAATAAAACACTGCAGTCTCCTGAAACAGTTCGAACGGAACTCACAAAAATAGGTTTAAATAATGAATTGGAGGAATATAAATTATGAAACAATATTTAACGTACTCACAAGAAGTAGAACAAGGTATGGCAGCAGGACAACCAATCGTAGCTTTAGAATCAACGATCATTTCACATGGTATGCCTTATCCGCAAAATGTAGAAATGGCTAAAAAAGTGGAACAAATTATTCGTGATAATGGTGCAGTTCCAGCAACAATTGCAATTATGGATGGCGAGATTAAAATTGGACTTTCAAACGAAGATCTTGAAACGCTAGCAACAAGTAAAAATGTAAGAAAAACATCTAGAAGAGACCTTGCATATGTAGTTGCTTCTAAAGAAATTGGGGCTACAACAGTTGCAACAACGATGATTTGTGCAGAGCTTGCGGGCATTAAAATGTTCGTAACAGGTGGTATTGGCGGCGTGCATAGAGGTGCTGAAATGACGATGGATATTTCAGCGGATTTAGAAGAACTAGCTTCGACAAATGTAGCGGTAGTATGTGCTGGGGCGAAATCCATCTTGGATATCGGTTTAACTTTAGAGTATTTAGAAACAAAAGGTGTACCAGTAGTTGGTTTCGGTACAGATGCATTCCCGGCTTTCTATACAGCAACAAGCCAATTTGCAGCTAACTTCCGTTTAGACGCGCCTAAGGATGTAGCTGATATGCTTAAAGTGAAATGGGAGCTAGGATTAAACGGGGGAGCAATTATTGCAAACCCAATTCCAGCTGAATTCTCATTAGACGAAGCTTATATCAATGACATCATCCATACAGCTTTAAAAGAAGCAGATGAAAATGGCATTAAAGGGAAAGATGTGACACCTTTCTTACTTGGGAAAGTAAAAGAGTTAACGGAAGGTAAATCACTAGAATCGAACATTGAGCTTGTGTATAACAATGCAAGAGTTGGAGCTCAAATCGCAGTTGAATTGAATAAATAATCCGGAACTGGTTACAAACGAAAAAATTCCTTCCCAACCTTATATTGGGAAGGAATTTTTTATTTGCGTAAACTTCCTAGCTCAGCGGCAATTGCTTGCATTTCACTTGGACTAAAAGAATCTCTTTTTTTCACCATTTCGTAAAGATAGACTAAATCTTCATACTGAGATGCATTAAAATGTTCTGATTTCATTGCATCGACATTTACCATGCGAAGTTTTTCTTTTATAGTCTCAATCATAAACGCAACATTTTCAACAGATGGTTCCGATAAATTCATTCTTTTGTACCTACCTTTCATACATTAGAACTTTATCATTTCACGCTCTGATTCAATTGTCAAATACTATATTGATTTGGCAGCTTTAGCTTCCGCTTTTTCTTCTTTTAACTTTTCTTGAATACGTTTTGTTTCATACACAACAACACCAGAAAGCCCAAGTAAACCTATTAAGTTCGGAATCGCCATCAAGCCATTTGCGATATCAGAGAACGTCCAGATAAGATCAAGCGAAACTACAGATCCGATAAACACCATAATAACAAATGCAATACGGTAAATGATTAATAAAGATGGATTTTTAAATAAGTACTGGAAACATTTTTCACCGTAATATGCCCATCCGAAAATAGTGGATGAAGCAAAGAAGATTAATCCAATCGCTACAACATATGGACCAAAGTCACCTAAGAAGTGTCCAAAAGATGCAGATGTTAACTCGTTTGCAGCAAGACTAGTATCATTGTACATACCCGACATGACGATTGTAACCCCAGTAATAGAACAAATAAGGAATGTATCCAAAAATACTTGAGTCATCGAAACAAGTGCTTGTCTTCCTGGTAAATCTGTTTTTGCAGCAGCAGCAGCAATAGGAGCAGACCCAAGACCAGCTTCGTTGGAAAATACTCCACGCGCAATACCATAACGAATAGCAGCACCAATTGCCCCACCAACAGCAGCCTCACCGGAAAATGCCATTCTAAAAATAGTAGCAAATGCGTCAGGAATTGCAGTAATGTTCATAATCATAACTAATAGACCAGCTATTAAATAGAATACTGCCATTATAGGTACAAAAATGGCCGTTACATTACCAATAGACTTAATGCCGCCAAGAATAACAAGTGCGGTAAATATCATAAGAACCGCTCCGGTAATCCAAGTATCTAAACCAAATGTTGATTTTACAACGCCAGCAACAGAGTTAGATTGTGTTCCGTTACCAATACCGAATGCTGCAAGGGCACCGAAAATTGCAAACAATACAGCTAGCCATTTTTGTTTAAGTCCATGTTCTAAATAGTACATCGGACCACCAGCCATTTGGCCTTTAGCGTCTTTCACACGAAATCTAACCGCTAATATAGCTTCACTATATTTCGTTGCCATCCCAAAGAAGGCAGAGACCCACATCCAAAATATGGCACCTGGTCCACCAAGGACAACTGCAGTTGCGACCCCTACGATATTACCTGTCCCAACTGTGGCAGCTAGTGCAGTAGTGAGTGCTTGGAATTGGGAAATGTCCCCCTCAGCCGTCTTATCATGATTTCTAGAAAATACTAGTTTTAAAGCGGCAGGCAATAATCTTATTTGAAGAATACCTACTCTTACTGTTAAATAAATACCCGTCCCAACAATTAAAATTAGGAGTGGTATACCCCAGATGACAGAAGAAATACTGCCTAAAATTTCATTCAACTTCTCCATTATAAAACCCCCGTTTTTAGTTTGTTATCCTATGAACCTTTCAACCTTTCTTAAAGATTTCCCCTATTTATAATATTCGATAAATTTAGAGGCATAGTCAAGATAATTTTTTAAAACTTAAATAAAATACGTTGTTTTATTCCTCCAAGTCAGGGGTATAATTAATACATATAAAGATATACACGGAGGTTATTAAATGGGTGAAAGCAAATTTGTTAAGGGTGTAGTATGTGGTGCTCTTATTGGTGGTGCATTAACCATGTTAGACGAAAAGACAAGAAATGCAGTTGTCCAAAAATCAACTAGTATTGGACGTCAAATAAAATATTACAGTACAAATCGACAGGAATTAAAAACAATCGTTGAAGATCAACTAACAAAATGGAAATCATTTTACGAGCAGATGAATTCCGATGCTACTTACATTTCGCAAAAAGTAAATGAAGTAAAAGAAATGACTCCACAAGTCAAGACACTGGTAACTGACACGAAAGAAGCATTTGTACAATCTAAAGAGGAATACAAATCAATTGTCGTCCCTGAATCGGATGAGTATATCGTCAAACAATAATGTACATGGAAGGAGAGGATGAAGTGAAACATAAACAGGAACAAAAGCATGTTGTTGAAGAGCATTCTTCATCCTCTACTAATTGGTTTAATAAGTTAAAATTTCTTGATATCAAAAAGAAAGAAAAAAAGATAGAAATGCCCCTAGATTTAACGACATGGGGGGGATATTTTAAACATTTAATCGTACACATTCAAAAAACAGATATTACTGGACTAGCAGCTCAACTTGCTTACTTTTTTTTATTATCGTTATTTCCTTTACTTATTTTTATCGTTACCTTATTACCTTATTTAAATTTGGATGAAGCACAAGTATTTCGCTTTCTAGAAAATTATGCTCCAACGGATGTATATATTCTTATCGAAGATACTCTTATAGACATTTTAACGACTCGAAACGGTGGGTTGTTGTCCTTCGGGATTATCGCCACCATTTGGTCAGCTTCCAACGGGATGAATGCAATTGTAAAATCATTAAATAGATCCTACAATCTGGATGAAACTCGACCATTTTTTATCGTACGAGGTATGTCGGTTATCTTCACATTAGTCATGATTATATTGTTTGTTGTAATGCTTGTCTTACCCGTGTTCGGGCAACAGATTGGTACCATATTATTTTCTTATTTCGGTTTTGAAGAAGGGTTTGTAAAACTTTGGAATAGTTTAAGATGGACGATTACTCCGTTCATTATGCTAATTGTTCTAACTGCCTTGTTTTGGATTGTACCTAACCAGAAACTGTTTTTACGTAGTGTATTTCCAGGAGCAGCATTTGCAACAGTAGGTTGGATAATCGTGTCTATAGGTTTCTCTTACTATGTTAGCAGTTTTGGAAATTACTCTTCCACATATGGCAGTATCGGAGGAATCATCGTTCTTATGCTTTGGTTGTATATCTCTGGTATCGTGTTATTAGTCGGTGGTCAAATAAATGCCGTCACACAAGAACGAAAAATAGCAATAGAAAAAGCAGAGGGACTAGACTAAACTAGACCCTTTGCTTTTTTAGTTTCTATTTAACATTCTTAAACCATTTAAAATTACTAAAATTGTACTGCCTTCGTGACCAATAACGCCTAAAGGTAAGTCTACTGTTTGTAAGAAATTAGAAATGATTAAAACTGTTATGACGGCAATAGAAAATACAATATTTTGTTTCACAATTCGTTGCATTTTACGTGACATTTTCACAGCATAAGCAATTTTCGATAAATCATTTTTCATGAGCACAACATCGGCAGTTTCGAGTGCTACATCTGTTCCTTCTCCCATTGCAAATCCTGTCGTTGCTGTTGCAAGAGCGGGGGCATCATTAATACCATCTCCAACCATTCCTACAAATTTATACTCTTTCAAAAGTGCCTTCATATGCCCTACTTTTGTTTCCGGAAGACATTCTGCGATGTAATGATCGATTCCCGCTTCTTTTGCAATTACTTTTGCTGTTGTTTCATTGTCTCCAGTAAGCATAACTGTTTTAATGCCTAACGAGTGAAGCAGTTTTATCGCTACTTTCGCTTCTTCACGTACGGTGTCTTTTAATGCGACCGCCGCAGCAATTCCTTTTTCATCTCTCATAAAGATAACCGTTTTCCCTTGTGTGGCAAAAGTTTCTGCAATGCCATGATGGAATGCATGGGCATCTTCTTTATTTACAAAGTCTGGCTTGCCAACAATGATTGTTTGCCCGTGGATGTTCGCTTGTAAGCCGAATCCTGGTTTATCCTCAATAGGAAGAGAGGGGAGTTTACCAATTCCTTTTGACTGAGCATACCTTGTAATTGCTAGTGCTAAAGGATGATTGGACTGCGCTTCTATCGTTGCTAACGTAGTCAGTGTAGCGTGCATATCTAAATCTTCCCGCACGAAGAAATCTGTTACAATAGGTTTTCCTTGTGTTAAGGTACCTGTTTTATCTAGTGCAATAGCTTTCATCTCACTAATGTTTTCTAAGTGAACGCCACCTTTAAACAAAATACCATTTTTTGCACCATTTGAAATTGCTGCAAGTGTTGCCGGCATGATCGAAGCAACAAGTGCACAAGGCGATGCCACTACTAATAAAACCATTGCACGATAGAAAGTAGTGTTCCAATCCCATCCAAGTAAAAAGGGTGGAAGGAATAACATGAACCCAACTGCAATAAGTACAACTTTAACGTACGTACCCTCAAATTTTTCGATAAATTGCTGAGCAGGTGATTTCTCATCTTGTGCAGACTGAACTAATTGAATAATTTTTTGGAAAAGAGAATCTTCGTTTGCTTTCGTCATTTCCATTGTAATAGCGCCACTAATATTAACGGTACCAGCAAATAGTTCATCATTCACTTGCTTCGATACAGGAATTGATTCACCGCTAATTGCCGCTTCATCAATGGATGTTGCTCCACGCATTACGATTCCGTCAGCCGGAATTCGTTCTCCTGGTTTTACAACTAAATAATCTCCTAATGTAAGCTCTTGAACAGGGACACGAGTTACCGTGCCGTCGTTGCTTAGTTTCCAAGCTTCTTCTGGTTGAAGCTCCATTAATGAAGAGATTTCCTTATTGCTTTTATTCATCGTATACGTTTCTAACGCACCACTAACCGCAAAAATGAATATTAAAATAGCTCCCTCGGTCCAATATCCGATGATAGAGGAGCCAATAGCTGCTAAAATCATCAGCATTTCAACATTTAGTTCTTTATCTCGTATCGTTGCTTCTATACCTTCTTTTGCTTTGGCGAAACCTCCAATAACAAATGCTAGTATAAAAAAGAAGATAGAAGTTGTTTCATTTCCAACTAACCAGGCAATTAAAATGAGTATTCCTGAAAATAGTGCAGCTACCAGTTCTGCATGTTGGGTTATCGGTTTTCTTTTTATAAATTCATGAACTGTTGACATGTATAGTACCCTCCTTGATAATGAATTTCACTTTTATTTGAGTGTATAAAATAGCAAAAATGGATTTCTGAGTAGAAATCCATTTTATATTCATTACTAATTTATAATAATTATAATGTAGAAGGTACTACAAGTCAATTAATTAGATTAATTATAAACTGGTTCTTTATAAGTCGCTAATTTTTCTAAGGAAGATTTATCGACATCTGCATGTAGGCTGTTTCCATGAGAGTCCATCGTTACAACTGCAGTGAAGTTTTCCACACGCAAATGCCACATTGCTTCTGGAATACCGAACTCCATTAAATCAACACCTTCGACATCTTTAATGCAGTCAGCATAATACTGCGCCGCTCCGCCAATCGCATTCAAATAAACGCCGCCATGTTCTGCTAATGCTGCAAGTGTTTTCGGACCCATACCACCTTTACCGATTACTGCGCGTATACCGAACTTTTTCATAATATCGCCTTGGTACGGCTCTTCCCGAATAGATGTTGTCGGACCAGCCGCACGGACATGCCATTTACCATCTTCATCTTTTTGCATAACTGGACCACAGTGATAAATAATTTGCCCATTTAAATCAACTGGAGCATCATTGCTCATTAAATGATGGTGAATTGCATCGCGTCCTGTATACATACGCCCAGTAATAGACACGACGTCTCCAACTTGAAGGGAACGAATTTGTTCTTCTGTAATAGGAGCTTGAAGTTCCACTACTTTTTTTGGTACTTCTTCGGTTGTTTCTTCTTTAAATTCAATTTTTTCTCCTTCTTGGTAGTGCCATTCAATAATTTCGCCACTCGTTGGATGGATATTAATCGCCATACGACGATAAGCCCAACAGTTATAGGCAACACTTACGTAGAAACTTGCTGGAATACGGTGCATGACGCCAATTTTACAGCCAAGCAATGTTGCTTCTCCGCCGAATCCCATTGTTCCGATACCTAGTGTATTTGCTTTTTCTACTATATAAGTTTCTAAACTAGCAAGATCGGGATTTGGATTCGTATCTTCGACATGACGGAATAATTGTTCTTTTGCAAGATCATATCCGGAAGAACGATCTCCACCAATGCCTACTCCGATAAACCCTGCTGAACAACCTTGTCCTTGAGCCTGGTAAACAGAATGCAAAATACATTTACGAATGCCATCTAAATCACGTCCAGCACGACCTAAACCTTCTAACTCAGTTGGTAAGCTATATTGAATATTTTTGTTTTCACAGCCGCCACCTTTTAAAATGAGCTTCATCTCAATATAATCTTCTTCCCATTGTTCGAATTTGATAACGGGAACACCTTCGCCTAGGTTGTCTCCACTATTTGCTCCAGTTAAGGAATCTACAGAATTAGGACGAAGCTTTGCATCCTTTGTAGCGCTTACAATTGCACGTTTTATGGCTGCTTTTATTTCTAATTGGTTTACGCCAATTGGTGTTTTAATCTTAAATGTCGGTAGACCAGTATCTTGGCAAATAGGTGAAACATTGTCATCTGCCATTTGAATATTATTTGTAATTGTATCTAAACTCATTGCTGCTCGTGTACCAGCATTTTCTGCTGCTTTTGCTTTTTTTATAGCGCGTCGTACGTCTTTTGGTAGGTTTGTAGATGTTTCAGTAATTAAATCATAAATACTTTTTTCTAATTGCTCCAATTGCATGTTGTAAACGCTCCTTTTATGTATGAAAGTTCTAAACACTTTTAGTATACTATTATATTTCTATTAAAAAAAGAGTAGGTCCATTGAGAGTCGATCAAAAACTGGCGTGTCAGAGCATACTCATTCGTTTCCGTAACAAAAGTGCTAAAGCGCCTGTCCCTCCCCGATAAAGCAAAAATGGATTGATGCACATAATAGGTATACTGCGTCTTAGTGAGGCGAATAAAGTGTCCGCTGTGATTTTCGCTACAGTCATACGCTTTCCGCCGGGTGAGCGATGAGCCATCCCCGCCGCCCTTAGGCGTACGTTGGGATGTCTCATTAGCCCAGGCAGAGGAACAAAGGCTAAGAGCGCCACATCGTGTGGCAACGCCTTCGTGACCAACGTCCTGTTGGCCTCCGGCAGGAGTCGACGCTATAGCGAAAATCAGTGGAAATTGCCCAATTATCCATACCATCCCATTAAAAAACAAAATTTCAACCAGTTTTTCCATTGCATGCATCCAGTAAATGGCTTAGGGCAACCAACCGATCACTGGGAGCAACCAATTCTATATGGAAAGCAACCAAATCAACACGAGAGCAACCAAATTACTCGTGTAAGCAACCAATTCTCAAAATGGCTCTTTACTTGATGTGAGACAACTATAATTCCGACATATTATATGTCTTAAAGCCCGTCGAACACGCCTGGCCGGCATCTACTCGACTAGTTTGTCGTGTTCAGCTATCTTATTGTCGCGTTCGAGGTGTGCATTGTCGCGATCGCAGTGGTTATGGTCTCGTTCAACCATTTATTGTTAATATGGGATCCCAATAATTAGGCAATTTCCATTGATTTTCGCTGCTGGCGGCGACTCCAGTGGAGGCCAACACGATGTTGGTCACGAAGGCGTTGCCACACGATGTGGCGTTCTTAGCCTTTGTTCATCTGCCTGAGTAAGATGAGACTTCACAACGTACGCGCAAGCGGCGGTGAAGGCTCATCACTCACCCCACGGAAAGCGTACGACTGCAGCGAAAATCAGAGCGGTTACTAGTCAACGCACTACGACGCATTAACCCTATATCACGTACAAAATAAAAAATCCCATAGCTTATTTTGCTTAAAAAAGTTATTCACATGTTGAAACTTTTATAGTTTCTTAGGCAACAAAAAAAGCTTGGAAAAGGTGCTTTCCAAGCTTCTTTCAAATTAGTCAAATTTCGTATTTTTAAACTGCTCCATTTTTAACTCTAGATCATCCATCATTTGAATAAGACGATCGATATCTTCTAGGTCAGTAGTTTCAGGTTCGATAGTGTCTAATACTTCTAAAAACATTTGCAGTCGATCTTTTAAATAAGATACTTGTTGTTCTGGATTTGAAATTTGGTTACCCACAGAATAACACCTCACTTTATGATAAGGATAAAACAAATCGAAAAGAAAAGATAGTTCGAAGTAATTATTTTTATAATTAATGTATTTTGAATATTTACATTTATCTGTCTATATGATAAAGTATCTATAACGCATACATAGAAGGGAGGGCGTAGTGAATAGTCGAAACCATTCATTCAGTATAAGGAGGGGATTTAGACATTTCACCGGCAACGCCGCAAATGCAATTATGAAGACTCAAAAGGATATTAGTTATATGTAAAAGGCTCAGTCAGATCTAATGTAGATACCGACTGAGCCTTTTGTTGTCGTTTAAGAAAAATATTAAATATTATCGGTTAAGTATACATAAAACTTTGATACACTACTAATAGGAAAAATTTATAATAAATTAATGAGGTAGTGTATGGAACAATTTACAGTAGTAGAAAGAAGAAGGTTTTGGATACTTGTAGCAATTGTATCTATATCAGGATTTTCACAAGGAATGTTATTGCCGCTTATATCCGTTATATTTGAGCAGGACGGGGTAAGCCCGATGATAAATGGATTAAGTGCAACGGGTCTTTATATTGGAACATTATTGATATCCCCTTTTATAGAACCGCCACTGCGTAGATTTGGTTATAAGCCGATTATTATCGTAGGTGGTTTAATCGTCATTGTTTCCTTATTACTTTTTCCTTTATGGAAAAGTGTAGCTTTTTGGTTTGTTTTAAGATTATTCATAGGAATTGGCGATAATGCACTTCATTTTTCTACACAAACTTGGATTACTAGTTTTTCGCCTCATCATCGTTTAGGCCGAAATATTGCTATTTATGGTCTTTCTTTTGGTGTAGGATTTGCTGTTGGCCCGTTGTTTGTTCAACTAGTAGAAATTTTTGAAGGACTGCCCTTTATCATTTCAAGCATTCTTTGTTTATGTGCATGGGTACTTATTTTCTTCGTGAAAAATGAAAAGCCAGAGATTATTAAGGGTTCTTCTGCCCACGGAGGAGGGACGTGGAAACGTTTTGGAGCTGCGTTTGCAGTTGCTTGGGTTGCATTTATACCGCCCTTTAGCTATGGTTTTTTAGAATCATCGCTAAATGCCATTTACCCAGTTTATGCACTCCGTAATGCGATGGAAGTCACAAGCTTATCATACATATTGGCAGCTTTTTCAATAGGTGGGGTTGTCTCACAATTACCTTTGGGTGTATTAAGCGACAAAATAGGAAGACGAAAAGTGCTGATCATCATGATAGGACTGGGAGCAGTAACTTTTGGAATAGCGAGCTTTTTCGAAACTTCCTCTTTAACGATAGGTACACTATTTTTCGTTGCAGGTATGTTTGTTGGTTCCACGTTTTCACTTGGCATTTCGTATATGGCTGATCTGACGCCAAAGGAACTTCTCCCAACTGGCAATTTGTTGTGTGGAATTTCTTTTAGTATTGGAAGCCTTTCTGGTCCATTTTTAGGTGGTCTTTTTATTCAGCTATTTGAAGGAGTCAGTTTTTTAGTGCTAGTCGCGCTTTTACTAGGTGCGCTCGCATGTATTATCTTTTTCGCTAATCCGCTAAAGGGTAAAAAGCTGGATGAAACTACATTGTATTAAAATTAATAAAGCACTACAGATTCGTATTTCTTATGAGGAAATGCCAACTGTAGTGTTTTTTATATAAGTGGGAATATTCAATTAAATAAAGGTGCAAATATATCCAATTATGTATATGATAATTACAATAGAATTATAGAAGGGAGGAAATACATTGCGTGAAAAATGGTCTCCATATGTTTGGAAATTATTATGGACCATCGGGTTAATTGCTTTATTGATTTTAAGTTACAAGCTCGAGATAAAGGTGAAATATCATGTTTCCATTACATTCCAAATGCTCCCTATGATTTGGTTCCAATTTATAGCTAATTTTATATTGGGTATTTATCTTTCTTTACTTTTTATCAAAAACTGGTCAGTTAAATGGAACTGGTCCTTAATCGTTTGTGTCACTTTACCATTTTTAATCCTTTCTATTTATCTTCCCATTGCTATTACATTCGTACAAAGTTTGGCACAAGACCCTAATAATTTTTCAGTGCCTTTTCCAATTTGGTTGATGACAATAACTACTCATGGGATTCCAGCAATAGTAGTGGGATTAACGCTAATGATCGGATTATTTAGTAAACCAACTCGAACAAATAACTAAGAATGAATAGACGTGAAATACCAGATTCAAATAAGAATTTGGTATTCCACGTCCTCCACGCTAAGGTTTTAAGACGAACTTAATACTTTCTTCCTCATGATCATGGAAAATTTTATAGGCATCACTTGCCTTATCTAAAGGAACACTATGTGTAATAATTTCCCTTGGGTCAAACTCTCCTTTATTAATCATGTCATATAGCATTGGCATGAAGTGAATAACTGGTGCTTGCCCCATTTTGAGCGTTACGTTGCGTTCAAAGATACTTCCAAGAGGAAACATGTTATATAGTGCACCGTAAACACCGGTCAACTGAATCGTTCCAAACTTTCTAACTGCGTTCAAGCCGATGTCGATGGCACTCAATGTTCCGCCTTGAAGCTTCAATTTTTGTTCTACCTTTTCCATGACATTCAATTTTCCATCCATTCCTACACAGTCGATAACAATATCAACACCACCATTTGTGATTTCTTTAATATGACTTCCCATATCATCGAAATCCTCGAAATTATATGCTTCCACTTTATTCATCTTAACTGCATGATTAAGGCGATAAGGGAGATGATCTACAGCAATCACTCGTTTAGCACCTTTCATCCAGGCAAACTTTTGCACCATTAATCCAATTGGGCCTGATCCAAGTACAGCAACTGTATCGCCAGACTTCATACCTGAATTTTCTATGCTCCAATAAGCAGTAGGAAGGACGTCAGATATAAACAGCAATGATTCATCTTCTAATTCACAAGATTCGGGAATAACAAAAGGCATGAAGTTGCCATATGGAACTCGTAAAAATTGGGCTTGTCCTCCTGGATAATTGCCATATCGTTCCGTATAACCAAGATATCCTCCCGAATCCACCTTTGGGTTATCATTTGAATTGTCACACTGACTTTCCAAATCATTTTGACAGTAAAAACATTCCCCGCAAGATACGTTAAAGGKAATAACGACTCGATCTCCTTTTTTTACTTTAGTTACACCTGGTCCGACTTCTTCGACGATTCCCATCGGCTCATGACCAATGATGAAGTCTTTTTGAGTAGGAATGGAACCTCTATAAATATGAAGGTCAGACCCACAAATTGCAGTCGTTGTGATTTTAACGACTATATCATCCTTTTTTTCAAGTTTGGCATCTGGCACTTCTTTTACTTTGATATCTTTAGCTCTACTTTCTACTTAGTCTTTACCTATTTGGATATAAAAAAACTTAAAACATTTTTAAATTGATGGAAATTATTATTGTAAGCAAAGTTTCAATGGAACAATAAAAACAAGGGCAATCAAGACGTTGAAAGCCTTGATTGCCCTTGTTTTTATTGTTGTTCAGCATACTTTTTAAAATTATCTAAAATCGCTTGCCAACCTTGTTGCTGAAATTCAATTGGATTTTGTGATTCTGGATCAAATACTTCTATAATCTTCGTGTTATTTTCTTGGCTGATAAAAGATATTGCCACTTTTCTTTCGTCTCCTAATGTATATGAGATGAACTCATTTAAATTTACTTCATCATACACGCCACCAAAATCGAAACCAAAGCTGCCGTCTTTCGCTTCCATTCGGGAAGAAAATTTACCACCAACTCTTAAGTCATTTTCAGCAGATAGTGTATGCCAATCATCTGAAGCGCTATTCCATTTAGTAATATGCTCTGGCTCCGTCCAATATTTCCAAACTTTTTCTACCGGTGCATGAACGATTGTTTCAATTGTAATTTTTGCATTGTTTTCGCTTGCCATTTTTTAGCCACCATTCTTTATAAAATTTGAAAGATACTTTGTGATTATAGTCACATCGTAACATAGCATCTCCCTATTTATAAAGTGAAAACCAAAAAGGTTAACCAAAATTTAATATTTATTAAAACGGCGCGGTTTCTCGTTGTTTACTTGTTTTTTTAATTTTTTTACTTCATTGTTTAAATAGTCGATCTGTTTCTGTAAAGTGTAATTGTCAATTTGTTCTTTTCGTTCTTCTTCTAGCGCTAAAACTGCGGAAACAGTAGATATCACATCGCCGAATGTTGATACCAATTCACCGATGACAGCAAGCTCAGCTGCGCTGATTACTTTATTGGAATCTTGATTATTTTGATTAATGCTCTCATTATTTGTCATTAACAAGATAACCTCCGATATAAAAAAATAAAACAACTCCCTTAATCATATGCGTATAAGGAAGTGCTTATGTGAAACTGACTGAATCAACAAAAAAGGTTAACCAGATAATTTGGCTAACCTTTTATACATATTGATGGTTTATTGAGAAGTTTCTTGTAGCTTAATATTAACGACTTCTTCCGTCTCAGTAGTAAACTCAATTGTTACAAAAACACCGAATTCGTGGTCACCGTCTTTTAACCAAAGCTTAAACTTTTCAATGGTGGAATCCGCATTAGATTCACGTCCTTCATGCAAATAATCAATAATACTTGCATGGGGATATTTTGATTGTGCCTCATTTAAAGCAAGCTTTCCCCATTTAGCATAGGCTGGAGTTTCTTGTAGGACAGGAACAATAGTTGGGATATATATTAAAGCTGTATTGACAGTAAGATAAATCCCAACTGCAAAAAACGCTTTTAGCAAAATTATACTCATCTCCTTTTCTATAGGATGAGTATATTTGCTTAAAATCATTCCAAACTAAAGCTATTTTTACTTCTTCAATTCCAACAGCGTAACAGCTTCCACATGTGAAGTTTGGGGGAACATATCTACTGGTTGGATATATTTCACATTATATATTTTAGTTAGCTGTTGTAAATCCTTGGCAAGTGTAGATGGGTTACAAGAGGTGTAAACAAAACGTTTTGGTTTGATGTCTAGGATGGTTTTTAGTAATTCGTCCTCGAGACCAGCTCGTGGTGGATCTACTGTCAGCACATCTGGAACAAAACCTTCATTTTTCCATTTTCCAAGCCACTGTTTAGCTGTTCCTTGTACATATTTTGTATTGTTAAAGCCGTTTCGTTTTGCATTTCTTTTCGCATCTTGGATAGATTCTTCTATGATATCCATTCCGCGAACTTCTTTTGCATTTTTAGCAAGCCATAGTCCAATTGTTCCTACGCCACAATAAGCATCGACAACTGTTTCGTTCCCGGTTAAAGAAGCTGCTTTTTCAATTTCATTATATAAATGCTCGGTTTGTTCAGGGTTCAACTGGAAGAAGGCGCGTGCAGACAAATCAAATGCAAGTTCTCCAAGCTTTTCATGGATTGTTTCTTTGCCGAATAGATTAAATGTCGTTTCACCAAAAACAAGGGATGTTTTTTCTGCATTAATATTTTGGCTAATGGACACAATATTAGCATCGATTGTTCGTATTAGTTGTACAAGTTCTTCTTTATGTGGCATTTTCTTTTTCGTTGTAACAAGGGTTACTTGAATTTGTCCTGTTTTCATACCAGTACGTACAACGATCGTACGAACGATTCCTTGAGGATTTTTTTCGTCATAAATAGGGATATTCAATTGCTGTAGAAATCCTTTAATTTCATTTGTAATATGTGTTGTTACTGGATGTTGAACGATACATTTATTAATATCGATGAGTTTGTTAGAGCTTTCAGCGTAAAGCCCTGCAATGACTTCATTGCCAAGCTGTCTTACTTGGAACTGGCTTTTATTACGGTAGTTCCATGGATCTTCCATTCCGATTGTTTGTTTTACTTCCATATCTTCTGCTAAATCTTTCACATAACGCTCGAGTGCTTGGATGACTAGATCTCTTTTTTCGATTAGCTGTCTTTCGTATGACATATGTTGAAGTTGGCAGCCACCACATGCGTCATAGATTAGACATGGTGGAGTTACTCGGTCTTTGGATGCTTGACGGATTTTCTTAATCTCAGCTTCTGCATAATTGTTTTTTGCTTCTGTTACTTGTGCTGTAATTACCTCGCCTGGAAGCGCACCTTTTACGAAAACGACATTTCGTTTAAAGAATCCGACACCTTCTCCGTTTATGCCGAGTCTTTTTATCGTTAGTGGGAATTCTTGTCCTACTTGTATTACTGTTTGTTCTTTCATTTCCTCACGTCCTTTATAATCTTCCTTACATTATAAAGGAGATTATCAAGGATTAAAAGAAAGCGGAATATCCTGATTATTCATGTTCAGTTCATCAAGTGTTCCGAAAGAATACCCCATTTTTCTAGCTTCTTCGATGAACATTGGGAGACCTTCTGCATTGTCAGGGGAAACCGTATGCATCAGAATGATTGCACCTGGATGTATTTGAGACATTAATTGATCAAAAGCATATTTGCCGCCTTTTTTCTGATCTTTGTGCCAATCGATAAAAGCAACGGACCAAAAAATATGCTGATAACCGATTTCGTTTGCGGCTTCTAATACTTTTTCGTTAAAAATTCCTTCTGGCGGACGTGTAACAGTCGTTCTTTTAAGCGAAGTAAGTTCACTTAGCTTCTTGTCAAATTCTATTAGTTCCTGTTGAATTCCTTCTTTGGAGAGCCTTGCTAAGTTGGGATGTCCGTAAGAGTGATTTCCTATTTGATGACCATCCTTAATCATACGTTCAACTAGTGGTGTGGCACTTTTCAAATAATGTCCTGTTAAAAAGAAAGTCGCCTTAATATTTTCCTTTTTAAGCGTATCTAAAATACTTTCTGTATAGCCGTTCTCATACCCATTGTCGAAAGTGAAATAAATAATCTTTTCATCTGGTGAACCTTTATAAATGGCACCGTGTTTTTCAAGCATTGCATCTAACTCTGCACCGGCTTCGGCTGGAATTTCCTTAGTCGCTTTTTTTAATCCCCAATGAATTTCCTGCGCTTGTGCGGAGAATGGCTGGTAAACAAATCCCATACTCAATACAAAAGCCGCGATAACGATTCCAAATAAATGATATTTCCACATGTAAAACACAACCTCCTTTTTCAAGTAGATTGCGCTAGAGTACTTTATTTATTCACTGATAAATATTAGTAAGAGCATTTGGTAAATGAGGAAATTCAAAAGTGAATCCATTTTTCAATAATACTTCTGGAACAACATGTTGACCCTCAATGACTAACTGACTTTTTTCTCCAAGTGCCATTTTTAAAAGGAATGCTGGAACAGGGAAATAATGGGGACGTTTTAAAGTATTGGCTAATATTTTTCCGAATTCCTTCATAATTTTTGGTTCGGGGGCTGTTACATTGAAAGGACCATGTATTTCATGCTCTACAGCAAAAAGAAGAGCATTTGCAACGTCTTTTACATGAATCCAGGACATCCAATTTTGACCAGAGCCAATTGGACCTCCGACGAACATTTTATAAGGAAGCGCCATAAGAGGGAGCGCACCTTCATTTTTCCCAAGAATGATACCGAATCTGCCGTAAGATACACGAACACCTAAACTTTGAGCTAGTTTCGCTTTTTGCTCCCAATCATGGACCGTTTTTGCCAAAAAGTCTGTCCCGATTTCAAGTGATTGCTCTGTATAAATTTTATCATTTGAGGCCGGATAAATACCAATTGCACTGGCGTTTATAAGAACTTTTGGTTTGAGATTTAAATTTTTAATCATACGAAATACTTCATTTGTAGCTTGCATACGACTGTCATATATCTTCTTTTTTTGTGTTGCAGTCCAGCGACCGTTATTAATAGATTCACCAGCAAGATTGATAAATGCATCGATTCCATTTAAATCCTTTTCAGGAGCAGCATCTTCCGTTAGCCACTTAATATAGGTCACATTATTTGTTTGTTTACTAACAGAACGGGATAAAACAAAAACATCATGCCCTTTTTCAATTAACAGCTTGGTCAATTCTCTTCCAACAAAACCAGTGCCACCAGTTATTGCAATTTTCATATTACATCCAACCTCCTCTTTCCAACATCTTAGCATGCGAAACGTTTATCACCTATGAATATATACGTTATAATAGTAGAAAGATGAATGGAGAGATTTACTTATGCCGGTTATTACAAAAATAGGTAGACAAAAAAACAATAATGAACGGTATAATTTATACTTAGATGAAAAGTACGCCTTTAGTGTGGATGAGGCAGTGTTAATAAAGTATCAACTTAGTAAAGGAAAAGTAATAGAAGACTTCACCATTGATGAAATGGTTTTTGATGATGAAGTAAGAAAGGCTTATAATAAAGCGATTAACTTTCTAAGCTACCGCATGCGGAGCGAGCATGAAGTAAAACAAAAGTTACTACAAAGTGAATTTGGAGAAGCCGTCATACTGGAAGCTGTCCGTAAATTGTATGAACATGGTTTTTTAAACGATGAAAGTTTTACTAAAGCATTAGTAGCAACGCAAAAGAAAAATAGTAAAAAGGGTCCTGCTGCAATCCGTCAAGAGTTAAAGAAAAAAGGAATTGAAAAAGACCTGCAAGAAAAAATATTGCAAACGTATTCGGAAGAAGAGCAACTGACCATTGCACGTACCTTAACCGAAAAAATCATCAATCAAAATGAAGCAAAAACGCCAAGCCAAATCAAACAAAAAATACAGGATACTTTGCAAAGAAAAGGATATAACTTTACAATTATTTCCCAAGCAATAGACTCGTTCGAACTCGATAAAAATGAAGAAGAGTGGGAAGAGATTATCGGCAGTCAAGGGGAAAAAATTTGGAGAAAATACGCATCCAAATATAAGGACTATGAGTTGAGAGTTCGTGTTAAACAAGCCTTATATCAAAAAGGATTTCCTGCTGAACATATTGACCTTTATATAGAAAAAAAGGAGCTTGAACAACAAGATGACTGAAAAAAAATATAGTGATATGACCGAACAAGAACTGAGAACAGAAATTGCCAATTTGAAAGAGAAAGCTCGAAAAGCAGAACAGTTGGGCATTGTTAATGAGTATGCAGTATATGAAAGAAAAGCAACGATGGCGCAAAGCTTTCTGACAGATCCAGCATCGATTAAACCAGGCGAACTTTACCGAATTACTAGTGACCCAGGTGTATTCTTTCAAGTGGAGTATTTGAAAGGGAGATTTGCATGGGGATACCGATTAGGCGGCGATAGGTACGAAGAAGCATTACCTATTTCATTATTAGAGCCATTAAAGGAAGGAAAATAATATGCAAAGAAAAATAGATGAGTTAACTTATCAATTGCTCGAAAAAAATGACCAACTATCTGCAGCTAAAGCACGTGCATGGATTGAACTACTATGGTCGGATTTTGAATCGTCTTATGCCCGCGCAGGCTATGAATACAAAGGGGCTGCGGTAACGGAAATGGTTATTAAAAAATGGATTGACGGATATGGTGAACAGTTGCATGAATTTGCTAGCACGAATGAAAAGTATAAACATTTACTGGAAACTGACGATTTTTTGCATTAATAAAAAAAGCTAGGATATGTAAAATCCTAGCTTTTTAAATATTTCAGTTTGGCATGAAGTCGAGTTTCTTTCGGAGTTTGTCTTCGCTAAAAATCCAACCTGTGTAGGAGTTAACAATTTCAAGCTCTTCATTTAAATGGGCTACTGCAACAAATGGATAATAATCATTACTTCTATAACGAAGATCGATTAATCGGACTTCGTATAATTTTTCAAATTTCGTTATTTCCCATCTAAATATTGGTGAGAATGAGGTAAATGCACTTAGGTTTTTATCTTCTAGTGCGGCCTCAACTAAATCTGTTTCGGGTAAGGGTACTTTTTCGAATTTATCATAGATAGAAATGGATCTACCATAAGCCCGTCCAACATAATGATGCGTTTCGGAAATAGCCGCAACTCGCCATTGAAAAAACTTCATCGTTGGAGCGACAATAATTTCATCCGCATCGGGTATTGTATGCTTCACGGAATTTTTAACCGCACTTTGAACGGCAAATCGTAAAATGTAATAGACGAAAATAATCGCGTACATAATAAGAAAGGTTGAGACTGGATTTGCACCAAACATCCAAAACAACAAACCGACTACGTGGATACCGAAAATAATCGGATCGAATGTATTAATAACACCGAGCGCAACCCATTTTCTTGAAAATGGTCGTAAGGCTTGTGTTCCATAAGAATTAAAAATATMAACAAACACATGTAGAAAAACGGCCAAAAACGTCCAGAGCCATAAATGCAATAAGTTTGCTTCAGGCATTATAAGCCATAGTACACCTGAAATGAGGAGCGGCCATAATATAACTGCTGGTATAGAATGCGTGATGCCTCGGTGATGTCGAATATACACCGCGTTATTTCGCAATTTTAAAACAGTATCTATATCAGGTGCCTGAGATCCAATAATTGTACCTGCAATAACTGCAGTAGTAGTTAGGGTACTACTTGCAACGACGGGATCCGCAAGTGCTAATCCACCAAGTGCAATACCCATAACAATATGTGTACCTGTATCCATACTTTACCAGCTCCTTTTTGGATACTAAGTTATAATAATCATAAAATAAAATCGATAAAATAACAAAGTACTTATATTTGATATACCCTATTTTCCATGTCACTAATCGTAAGGAAGGATTTACATTGAACGAATTATATAAAACACAAGTCAAAAATGCTTTAGTATCCTGGTTTTTAGAGGAAAAACGTGATTTGCCATGGAGGAAGACAAAAGATCCTTATAAAATTTGGGTGTCAGAAGTGATGCTCCAACAAACAAAAGTAGATACCGTTATACCTTATTATGAAAGATTTATCGCAAAATATCCTTCCTTAGAATCACTTGCATATGCAAAAGAAGAAGAATTACTGAAGGAATGGGAAGGTTTAGGCTATTATTCCCGTGCGCGCAACTTACAAGCTGGTGTGAAAGAAGTCGTCGAATCATACGGGAGTGTCGTTCCAAGCACTCGTAAAGAAATTTCTACATTAAAAGGAGTAGGACCATATACCGCGGGAGCAGTTCTAAGTATAGCTTACGGAGTTCCAGAGCATGCAGTAGATGGCAATGTCATGCGAGTTCTTTCTCGACTTTTGTTGATAAAAGAAGATATTGCGAAGCCAAAAACGAAGAAAATATTTGAAGAAGCAGTAATGGAGTTAATCGATGAGGATAATCCTTCTGCATTCAATCAAGGCTTAATGGAATTGGGAGCGGTCATTTGCACACCGACAAAACCAAAATGCTTACTTTGTCCAGTTAGAGAATATTGCACGGCATTTTTTGAAGGAATGCAAGAACAATTACCGATTAAAACAATTAATAAAAAAACGAAATTACATAAAATGAAAGCAGTTGTTGTGGAGAACGATCTTGGTCAAATTTTATTAGAAAAAAGACCTTCAAAAGGTTTACTCGCGAATATGTGGCAATTCCCTATAGTAGAGCTACCTACTGCAACACATACTACAGAAGAAGTAATCGAACATGATTACGGGATAGAAATTTTAAAAGGGGAAGAACTAATAGCCTTCAAACATGTTTTTTCTCATTTAGTATGGGAGATGGAAAGCTTTGAAGGAAAGTTACTAGGTGAAAAGGAACTTCCTGTTTCGTGTAAATGGTTTACAAAAGAAGAAATAGAAATCCTCCCAATGCCAGTACCAGTTTTAAAAATATGGACTGCATGGAAAGAAAGAAATAAGTGACGGAAGCGACAGAAATATTTTAAATTATTTTTTAAAATGCATATAAAGCCTGAAAGTGTGCAAGATATATTTGTACCGGAGGTGAAATCCATGACAAAGAAAAATAACTCTTCAGAAACTGATGTTCAAGAAGTAAGAGAACAAAACCGCCAATCTCAAAGCGGTCAGTCTCAGAATAAATTCAAGACCCCTGAATTTGGTTCTGAAACTGATGTTCAAGAGGTAAGAGAACAAAACCGTCAAGCAGAAATGCGTAAACAAAAAGCTAGCGGTAATTTCGGTGGTTCTTCCAACCAAACAAAATAATTACATGGATTCACCAAAAATCAGCGAAGGCATTTTGCCTTCGCTGATTTTTTATGTACTGTTTATGGGAAGTTTCAGAAAACAAGCTACACTTAATAGCCACTTATGATTTTTTTACTATAGTTTTTTGAAACGGATTGTTATAATGATTAAATAAGTAAACAAACTTAACTTAATTCGGGAGGGCGCTGAATTAAGTTAAAGCCTCCGGCGGATGTCACAGATTTTGTAAGGAGTATATCGAGCAAGCTCTGGCCAGTCTGATGCAAGTCAGTTAGCTGTTGTCGCAAGGATGCGATGCTCTTCATATAACTTCCTTACTTGATCTGGACGCGAATACGTCAAGGCGAATTTGACTCAAACGCTTGTCGAAAAGGTKGCTAAAAGATGGCGATTCCAACAGAAGGAGAAATGATACAAATTCACAGCTACAAGCATAATGGTAGCATCCACCGTGTCTGGCAGGAAACAATGGTTTTAAAAGGCACTAAAAATATTGTGATAGGGGCAAATGAACGGACGCTTGTTATTGAGGCAGATGGTCGGACTTGGGTTACACGAGAACCTTCTATTTGTTACTTTCATGCCGAACATTGGTTTAACATTATTTGTATGTTACGAGAAGATGGTGTATACTATTACATCAATATAAGTTCGCCTTTTGTTTATAGTGATGGACGGTTAAAGTATATTGATTATGATTTAGATGTAAAGGTTTTTCCAGACATGACCTATACAATTCTAGATGAAGATGAATACGAACAACATAAAAAAGATATGAAGTATCCAGAAGAAATGGACGGTATTTTGGATCGAAATATTGAAAAACTTATTTCTTGGATAAAGCAAAGAAGGGGTCCATTTGCACCAGATTTTATCGAGGCATGGACAAGTCGATATCATTTTTATAAACAGTTAAATGAGTAGACGAAAAACCTGTTGAATACAAGCAACAGGTTTTTCGATTTTTGAAAGGAAGTCATTACATGGGATCTATGAAACGGTATATGCAATTTGTAAAACCATATAACTTTCAAATATTTATAACGCTAGTTATTGGGATTATCAAATTTGCGATACCATTATTTATACCAATTCTTATTAAAATCGTTATTGATGATATTATTGGTGCAAAAACATTGACAGCAGACGAAAAAATTCATCAATTAGTATATTGGCTTGGTGGAACTGCATTAGTCTTTCTTATCGTGCGTCCGCCGATTGAATATTATAGACAGTATTTAGCACAGCTAGTAAGCAATAAAATACTCTATGATATAAGGGAAAAACTTTATATTCATCTTCAAAAACTCGGATTAAAATACTATTCGAATACGCGTGCTGGAGAAGTTATTTCCAGGGTAATAAATGATGTAGAGCAAACAAAGAACTTTGTCATAATTGGGCTAATGAATGTTTGGTTAGATTTAGCAACTATACTCATTGCCATTGGAATTATGCTTACAATGAATGTAAAGTTAACCCTTGTTACATTGCTTGCGTTCCCGTTCTATGCATTTAGTGTAAAATACTTTTTCGGAAGACTTCGCGATTTAACGAGAAAACGTTCGCAAGCATTAGCGGGTGTTCAAAGTTATTTACATGAACGGGTACAAGGTATGAGTATTATTAAAACCTTTACATTAGAAAAGCATGAACAAAAATTATTTAATGAAGCGAACGGGGAATTTTTAGATAAAGCAGTCGATCAAACAATTTGGAATGCCAAGGCGTTTGCTGTTGTTAATACGATAACCGATATTGCCCCATTACTAGTTATTGCTTATGCAGGATATGAAGCGATTAACGGAAGATTATCGGTCGGAACGATGGCTGCTTTTGTTGCATATATAGAACGTTTATATAGTCCACTTCGTCGTTTAGTTAATTCCTCTACAACTTTAACGCAGTCTTTTGCATCGATGGATCGTGTTTTTGAATTGATGGATGAAAAGTATGACATTGTTGATAAAAAAGGAGCATCTACATTAAAGAATGTAACAGGAGAAGTAACATTCTCAAATGTTTCATTTCAATATGAAAAAGATGGGAATACAATATTAAACAATGTAGATTTCCATGTTAAAGCTGGTGAAACGATTGCATTTGTAGGAATGAGTGGCGGTGGTAAATCAACTATTATAAGCTTAATCCCAAGGTTTTATGATGTAACAAGTGGTAGTGTCCGAATTGATGGGCACGATATTCGTGATGTAACGATTGAATCATTGAGAAAGCAAATAGGAATTGTGTTACAAGATAATATTCTATTTAGTGATTCGGTTAAATCGAATATATTAATGGGAAAACCAGATGCGACAGATGAGGAAGTAATAGAAGCAGCTAAAGCGGCGAATGCACATGATTTCATAATGGAATTACCGGAAGGATATGACACAAAAGTAGGCGAACGTGGCGTGAAGCTTTCAGGTGGTCAGAAGCAACGTGTAGCCATAGCTCGCGTATTTTTGAAAAATCCTACAATCTTAGTTTTAGATGAGGCAACTTCAGCGTTAGATTTAGAAAGCGAATCTTTAATACAAGATTCGTTAGAGCGTTTAGCATCGAATCGTACAACGATTATTGTTGCACACAGACTTTCAACAATCACGCATGCGGATAATATATTCGTTATTGAAGATGGTCGAGTAGTTGAAAACGGAAGTCATGCGGAATTAATGAATCAACAAAATGTATATTATAATTTGTTCCAAATTCAACAATTAGATAAATAATAATTATGTAAAGCTCCTGAAGAAATAACTTCGGGAGCTTTTCTATTTTTAAAATTAATATAAGGTATGTTACTTTTTAGGGAAACTGTGACGTAGTGCGTTGAATGAGGTATCAGCTGGGATTTTCGCTACAGGGCGGACGCTTTCCATGGGGTGAGCGATGAGCCTTCACCGCCGCTAGCGCGTACGATGTGAAGTCTCATCTTGCTCACTTGATCCCAGTGGAGTCGCCGCCCTGCAGCGAAAATCCATGGGAATTACTATCTAATTTAGTGTCGACACATATCAAAGGTTAAATTAATCCATTCTACTATGTAATGTTTATAAAATCTAATTAGAAAATGCAGTCTCGAAATAAAGAGCACATCTTTTAGAATAAARTTAATTTCTATCAACCACTTATTGGAAGGATTCCTCCTATTCCTTGTTATCTCACTCCAAGTAAAGAGCTGTTTTAAGAATTGAGTGCTTTCACCGGCAATTTGGTTGCTCTCGCACTGATTTAATTGCTTTCCGAGTAGAATTGGTTGCTTTCCATGAATAGTTGATCGCCCWAATCCATTTTCTAGAATCATATATTTGAAAATCTATATAAAATTTTGGTTTTTAGCTAGTCGGCACTAATAAGTAAGCATTTTCTGTTGATTTTCGCTGTTGGCGGCGACTCCTGCCGGATGAGTGGGCAAATGAGACATCCCAACGTACGCCGAAGCGGCGGGGATGGCTCATGGCTCACCC
>NZ_JBFTLO010000017.1:0-64949 GCF_056396485.1 Psychrobacillus sp. 05T411
ACTAGTGACCGCTATGATTTTCGCTGCAGGACGGACGCTTTCCGTGGGGTGAGTGATGAGCCTTCACCGCCGCTTGCGCGTACGTTGTGAAGTCTCATCTTACTCAGGTAGAGGAACAAAGGCTAAGAACGCCACATCGTGTGGCAACGCCTTCGTGACCAACATCGTGTTGGCCTCCATTGGAKTCGCCGCCTGCAGCGAAAATCAATGGAAATGGCTAAATTATTGAGATCCCATATTAACAATAAATGGTTGAACGTGACAATAAGATAGCTGAACACGACAAACTAGTCGAGTAGATGCCGGCCAGGCTTGTTCGGCGGGCTTTAGGACATATAATTCCTATAATAKGTCGGAATTATAGTTGTCTCACATCAAGTAAAGAGCCATTTTGAGAATTGGTTGCTTTCACGAGTAATTTGGTTGCTCTCGTGCTGATTTAGTTGCTTTCGTAGTAGAACTGGTTGCTCTCAGTCATCGGKTGGTTGCCCTAAGCCATTTATTGGATAATCCAATGGAAAAACTGGYTGAAATTTTGTTTTTTAATGAGATGGTATTGATAATTGGGCAAATTCCATTGATTTTCGCTACAGGCGTCGACTCCTGCCGGATGAGTGGGCAAATAAGCCATCGCAACGTCCGCCTAAGGGCGGCGGGGATGGCTCATCGCTCACCCGGCGGAAAGCGCACGACTGCAGCGAAAATCACAGCGGTCACTGCGTCGTAGTATCCCCATACTACACACCTCCTCCTAGCTCCTAAAAATATAGCCCATTTATGTTTTTTTATTCGAAATTTCGGGAACACTGAAGGGAGAATCGTATCAATTGCACATCCATAATTTTCTCGTTATAATATAGTCAAAGTTAGTCAAAGTCAGTTTGCGAGAAGAGGTGAGAAGGTGAAAAATATATCTGACATTATTGAAGGGTATTTGAAGGCAATTATCGAAGAAGAGAGTAAGGGACAAATTGAAATAAAAAGAAGTGAAATCGCTGAAAAGTTTCAGTGTGTCCCATCCCAGATAAATTATGTGATTAATACTCGATTTACCCAAGATCGTGGATACTTAGTGGAGAGTAAACGTGGTGGCGGTGGATATATTCGAATCCTCCGCGTGCGGGCACATACGAAAGCTGATCTGATTGAGCATATAATACAAAGTCTAGAAAATGGCGCATCTGAATCGGTAACGGAAGATATTGTATTCCGATTAATCGATGAAGAAGTTATTTCTAATCGAGAAGCAAAAATTATTTTAGCTGCCCTTAATCGTACGACACTTGCTATTCCACTACCGGCAAGGGACGACTTGCGAGCACGTATCCTATGCGCAATGTTACTGACATTAAAATATGAAAAAAAGTGAAAGCGAACGGGGTGTTGAAAAGTGATTTGTGAAAATTGTAAGCAAAGACCAGCAAAAGTAACGGTTACGCAAGTGCATAACGGAGAACACTTTGAAAGACATTATTGCGAGGTCTGTGCAAATAGTCTCCACCCGTTTTATGTAGAATATAAACAAGATCCACTATCGCTTCACCAATTATTATCCAATTGGTTCAATCATACAGACCAGCAACCAATGCAACAAGTACAGAAAAAACCTCCATTAGAATGTGAAGCATGTGGTTGGTCTATTCAACGATTTTTAGATGAAGGCAAATTCGGTTGTGCCTCTTGTTACAATAGCTTCCGTGGCCAACTGCCTACCGTGTTTAAACGTTTACACAACGGAAACGTGGCACATGTAGGAAAAGCACCTGGAGCATTCGGCGAAAAATTAGCGTTGAAAAAGCGTATTGAAGCAATACGGTTGCAGATGAAAGAAGCGATTGAAACAGAAAAATTCGAAGAAGCAGCACTGCTAAGAGATGAGGCAAGAGAACTCGAGGAAAAGCTTGCCGCTGGAGGTGAAGAAACGCATGTCGATTGAACGCTTTTTAGATAATTCGATCTCTAGCTGGATGGCAGGAGATGGAGAGCATTCTGATATTGTCATGAGTACAAGAATTCGATTAGCTAGAAACTTAAACGGATATCGATTTCCACTTGCATTTACAGAGGACGAAGCGCATAAAATTGACCAATCCGTTTCGGCTACACTATTAGATGCTAATGAGGATCTACAGAAGAACTTTTCTTCCATTCAAATAAAGGATCTGTCCGAATTGAATCGACAAGTGCTTGTAGAAAAGCACTTAATCAGTCCTAAACTAGCTAATTCACCGACTACTGGTTCTGCTCTAATATCCGATGATGAAGCTGTTAGTGTAATGGTCAATGAAGAAGATCATATCCGTATTCAATGCTTATTTCCAGGTCTTCAAATTCAAGAAGCCTATAGTCAGGCTGATGCGATTGATCGAGTTTTAGAAAAAGAGTTATCTTATGCGTTTGATGAACAGTTCGGTTATTTAACCAGCTGTCCCACTAATACGGGGACTGGACTACGTGCATCTGTCATGATGCATTTGCCAGCTTTAACAATAACGAAACAAATGAACCGAATCATCACGATTATTTCTAGATTAGGGATGGTTGTAAGAGGAATTTACGGGGAAGGTAGTGAAGCGCTCGGGAATGTGTACCAAGTATCCAATCAAACAACGCTTGGTAAATCAGAGGAAGACATAATTGCCGATCTTCAAAGCATAACCGAACAGATTATTCAAAAAGAAAGAGAAGCGCGGAATGCACTTTTAAAGCATTCAGCCAGTACACTAGAGGATCGGTTATATCGTTCTTTAGGAACATTGTCATATGCACGTATTATGACGACAGAAGAGGCGGCGAAGTGTTTGTCCGACGTGCGTTTAGGGATAGATATGGGGCTTATTGAAGATGTAGATATGACTATTTTGAATGAATGCATGGTCTTTATGCAACCAGGATTTTTACAACAATATGCCGGAACTACTTTAAATACTTCAGAGCGTGATTTGTTTCGAGCGAAGTTGCTGAGAGAACGGTTGCAAAAGGAAGAAAAAACGAAAACAAAAGGAGAGAACTCGTATGATGTTTAATCGATTCACACAAAGATCGCAGAAAGTTTTACAATTGGCGCAAGAAGAAGCAATTCGCTTAAAGCATGAATCTATCGGCACAGAACATATATTGCTTGGTTTAATCCGTGAGGGTAGTGGTATAGCTGCAAAAGCACTAGAAGCTATTGAAGTAGATACGAAAGTGATTGAAGTGGGAATTGAAGAGTTGGTAGGAACTGGAGCAGAAGAAGTTGGACCGATCGTCAATTATACACCACGCGCAAAAAAAGTGATTGAGCTTTCTGTAGATGAATCTCGCAAACTAGGGCACTCCTATATAGGTACAGAGCATTTATTACTAGCATTGATCCGTGAAGGAGAAGGGGTAGCGGCAAGAGTTTTAAATAATGCTGGTGTTAGTCTGAATAAGGCTCGCCAACAAGTACTTCAATTACTTGGAAGTACTGATCAATCGCATGGCAACGCTAATAATAGTGCCGCTCCAGCGAGTACGCCTACACTCGATGGATTAGCGCGGGATTTAACCCAAATTGCTAGAGAAGGTACATTAGATCCAGTAGTTGGGCGTAGTAAAGAAATTACACGTGTCATTGAAATCCTAGCACGCCGGACAAAAAATAACCCTGTTTTAATAGGGGAACCTGGTGTTGGTAAAACAGCTATTGCAGAAGGCCTTGCACAGCAAATTATTCAAAATGAAGTACCAGAAATATTGCGTGATAAACGAGTAATGACGCTTGATATGGGGACGGTAGTAGCTGGGACTAAGTATCGTGGTGAATTTGAAGATCGATTGAAAAAAGTAATGGATGAAATTCGCCAAGCTGGAAATGTTATTTTATTCATCGATGAGCTTCATACATTAATAGGAGCAGGCGGGGCAGAAGGTGCAATTGACGCATCGAACATTTTAAAACCAGCACTTGCGCGTGGGGAAATTCAATGTATTGGTGCGACAACATTAGATGAATATCGAAAATACATTGAAAAAGATGCAGCATTAGAGCGTCGTTTCCAACCAATCCAAGTGGATGAACCTTCAGTTGCTGAAGCAATTCAAATTATATATGGATTACGCGATCGTTATGAGGCGCATCACCGCGTGAAAATTATAGATGAAGCTGTAGAAGCAGCAGTGAAAATGTCAGATCGCTATATTTCGGATCGTTTTTTACCAGATAAAGCAATCGATTTAATCGATGAGGCAGGGTCAAAAGTGAGACTACGTTCTTACACAACTCCTCCTAATTTAAAAGAATTAGAGGCGAAGCTAGAAGCAATTCGTTCGGAGAAAAATGCCGCGGTGCAAAGTCAAGAATTTGAAAAAGCTGCATCTTTCCGTGATACAGAGCAGAAGCTTAAAGACGAGCTAGAAAAAATGAAGAATGACTGGAAAGAAAAGCAAGGAAAAGAAGAGTCGGAAGTGACAGTAGAAGATATCGCGGCAGTTGTATCCATGTGGACGGGAGTACCGGTATCTAAACTAGCACAAACAGAATCTGAAAAGTTATTAAAACTAGAAGAAAAGCTGCATGAACGCGTCATTGGTCAAGCGGAAGCTGTAGACGCAATCTCTCGAGCGATTCGTCGTGCTCGTGCAGGGTTAAAAGATCCCAAACGTCCGATTGGTTCCTTCATTTTCCTTGGACCTACTGGAGTCGGTAAAACAGAACTTGCTCGTGCACTTGCAGAAGTAATGTTTGGCGACGAAGATGCAATGATTCGAGTAGATATGTCTGAGTATATGGAAAAACATTCGACTTCACGTCTTGTAGGTTCACCTCCAGGTTATGTTGGATTTGAAGATGGTGGACAGCTAACGGAAAAAGTACGTCGTAAACCATATTCTGTTATCTTATTAGATGAAATAGAGAAAGCACATCCAGATGTGTTTAATATTCTTCTTCAAGTATTAGAAGACGGTCGATTAACAGATTCCAAAGGACGTACAGTTGACTTCCGCAATACGGTTGTTATTATGACATCTAACGTAGGAGCAGATGCACTTAAATACAATAAACATGTTGGATTTAACCTACAAGAAAGTGGAAAAACGGATTATAAAGACATGAAGGGCAAAATGCTAGAAGAATTGAAAAAAGCATTCCGTCCTGAATTTTTAAACCGATTGGATGAAATGATCGTATTCCACTCGCTTGAAAGAGAACATTTAAAACAAATTGTTTCACTAATGACAGAACAATTAGCGAAACGTTTGAAAGAACAAGGTATTGATTTAGAGCTTACAGAAGCAGCTCAAGAGAAGATTACAACAGAAGGATACGATCCAGCATATGGAGCACGTCCGTTACGTAGAGCACTACAAAAACACGTAGAAGACCGACTTTCTGAAGAGTTATTAAAAGGGGAAGTATTAGCAGGTCAACATGTCGTGTTTGATGTGGAAAATGATGAATTTGTTGTTCGTACAAAAGCGAAGGTAGCGGTGGAAAAATAATATTGCGGGCATTCCAACCCTTAAGGACGGAATGCTCTTTTTTTACATAGGAGGTACTATGGCGAAGAAAAAAACGAAATTTATGTGTAATTCCTGTGGTTATGAGGCAGCTAAATGGATGGGAAGATGTCCAGGGTGCGGAGAATGGAACACGATGGTGGAAGAGGTAGAAATCGTATCGAAAGGACCAAAACGTTCTTTTCAGCATTCTACGGGAGTGGCACAAAAAGCAACACCCATTATTGCAATTGAGACGAAAGAGGAACCGCGCGTAGCAACAGATTTCGGTGAGTTAAATCGCGTACTTGGAGGCGGAATAGTACCGGGTTCTCTTGTGTTAATTGGTGGGGATCCGGGGATTGGTAAGTCAACACTTCTTTTACAAGTTTCAGCCTTACTTGCCAATAAAGGCGAGCGTGTTTTATATATTTCTGGTGAAGAATCCATTCGTCAAACAAAGCTTCGTGCAGAACGTTTAGGGGTTACTTCAGCGGAACTTTATATTTATTCGGAAACGAATTTAGAAATGATCAATGAAACAATCGATAGTGTAGAACCGAAATTTGTGATCGTTGATTCTATTCAAACTGTACATCATCCAGAAGTAACAAGTGCCCCGGGAAGTGTTTCTCAAGTAAGGGAATGTACAGCAGAATTAATGCGCATCGCTAAAACAAAGAATGTGGCTATCTTTTTAGTAGGACATGTAACGAAAGAAGGGCAAATTGCGGGTCCTCGAATACTAGAACATATGGTGGATACCGTTTTATATTTTGAAGGGGAACGCCATCATACGTATCGGATATTAAGGTCTCAAAAGAACCGATTTGGTTCCACCAATGAAATTGCGATATTTGAAATGGTGCAACAAGGATTAAAGGAAGTATTAAATCCTTCCGAGCTTTTTTTACAAGAACGTTCTCATGGAGCGGCGGGTTCGGCGATTGTCGCCTCGATGGAAGGGACAAGACCAATTTTGGTGGAAATCCAAGCACTGGTTACGCAATCTAGCTTTAACTATCCGAAACGAATGGCAACAGGAATCGATCAAAACCGTGTGTCATTACTCATGGCAGTGTTAGAAAAACGTATGGGATTATTACTTCAAACACAAGATGCATATATAAAAGTTGCGGGTGGAGTGAAGCTAGACGAACCTGCGATCGATTTAGCCGTCCTAGTAAGTATCGTATCCAGTTTTCGTGATACAGGCGCTGCTCCTACGGATTGTTTTATAGGAGAAGTTGGACTAACTGGAGAAGTGCGAAGAGTCTCTAGAATAGAACAACGTGTACAGGAAGCGGCGAAGTTAGGGTTTAAGCGGGCAATCGTTCCTGCTTCTAATATTGGCGGATGGGATTACCCAAAAGGAATTCAAGTGATCGGAGTAGAATCTGTAAACGAAGTAATGAAAGAGGCATTTTCTTAAAGAAGAGCCATGAAAGACATACTGCTTGTGGTCTGAATAGACGTATGAAGGCTACAAGCAGTATAATTAATAATTAATTGGAGGTGGCATTTTGTTGAAATGGATTATACAAATCGCATTTGTTTTAATTGGTGGTACGTTGGGTTTAATATTATTACCGCATTTATACGAATTTATTAATTTATCCGATAACCCTTGGATCCACAATCCTTATGTATCTATTCTAATTGGAGCAGTTTTACTTTATGTTATGGCCTTATTTTTAACTGATTACTTAATAAATTTTATTAAGTGGATGGAAGAGCGTCTATTAAGGGCACCGATTGGGGATTTGCTTTTTGGTACACTAGGGCTAGTTATTGGATTAATCGTCGCATTTTTACTTGGGACAGCGATTAATAATATTGCCATTCCTGGCATTGACTCTGTCGTACCGGTATTATTGTCAATCGTTCTAGGATACTTGGGATTCCAAGTAGGATTTAAAAAACGAGATGAACTACTTCATGTTTTTACTTCTACCAAGCAACAAACGAGTAAAAAGAAAGCAACAGATGAAGAAGTGACGCAAGGTTTGGGTTTAGGGACGTATAAATTGCTAGACACGAGTGTTATTATCGATGGTCGTATTACGGATATTTCGGAAACAGGTTTTATCGAAGGGGTATTGGTAGTTCCGCAGTTTGTACTAACGGAGCTACAACATATAGCGGATTCTTCTGACACACTTAAAAGAACGAGAGGTCGCCGCGGGTTAGATGTATTGAAAAAACTACAAACCGAGCGTGCTTCCGCAGTTTTAATAGTGGAAGAGGACTTTGAAGATATACATGAAGTAGATTTAAAGCTAGTTCGTCTAGCGAAGAAGATGAATGGAATTGTTGTCACCAATGACTTTAATTTGAATAAAGTGTGTGATCTACATCAAGTACGGGTTCTGAATATTAATGATCTAGCAAATGCAGTAAAACCCGTTGTTATTCCCGGGGAAATAATGCATGTAGTAGTCATTAAAGATGGAAAAGAACATAATCAAGGCGTTGCATACTTAGATGATGGTACGATGATTGTTGTAGAGGGTGGGAAATCCCATATCGGTCAGGCAATAAATGTAGAAGTAACAAGTGTATTACAAACTTCTGCAGGTCGTATGATTTTCGCCAAACCACAAGAGTCAAAATAATGGAGAAGGGTAGTTTCCTCTTATTTAGTAGGAAAACGCCCTTTTTCTATGTGAAGTAGGAGGGAATACTAATGGTATATACGGTGTTATTACCCGCTGCCGGAAGTGGAAAGCGAATGGGAGCAGGTCAAAATAAGCTTTTTTTAGAACTTCGAAATACGCCGATTTTAATACATACATTACAGGCTTTTGAACAAGATTCGAAGTGTCATCAAATTGTATTAGCAGTGAAAAAAGAAGAACAGGGCTTTATCGAAAAGTTACTTGCAGAATATCATATTACAAAAGTTGCTGCGATTACGGAAGGTGGGGCAGAACGTCAACATAGTGTATATGCTTGCTTAAAAGCCACTCTTTCAAAAGGCATTATACTCGTGCATGATGCGGCAAGACCGTTTATTAAGCAGGAGGTTATCCACCAACTAGTGCAAACGGCAGAGGAATATGGAGCGGCAGTAGCAGCGGTCCGCGCAAAGGACACGATGAAAAAAGTAGAAAATGGTATAATTCAAGAAACGGTAGATCGAGATAGTCTGTGGATTATTCAAACACCGCAAGCGTTCCGGTATGATGTACTAGAGCGAGCTGAAAGACTAGCGGAAAATGAAGGGTTTTTAGGTACAGATGAAGCAATGCTTGTGGAACGACAGGGTGAGCATGTTCATATCGTAGAAAGTACTTATGATAATGTGAAAATGACAACAAAAGAAGATCTTCTTTTCGGAGAAGTAATTTTAACTAAACGAGAACAGGAGGAACAATAACATGATGCGAATTGGTCAAGGGTTTGATGTACATGAGTTTGCGGATAATCGTCCGCTAATAATAGGGGGAGTTACAATCCCTTACGAAAGAGGGCTTATCGGCCATTCTGATGCAGATGTACTACTTCACACGGTTACGGATGCGGCACTTGGAGCAATTGGAGAAGGGGATATCGGACGGCATTTCCCAGATACAGATCCTGATTTTAAAGATGCTGATTCTGCAAAACTTTTGGAGCATATTTGGAAACTAGTAGATGCGAGAGGATATAAACTAGGGAATATCGATTGCACGATTATCGCGCAAAAACCAAAGATGGCTCCACATATTGAAACGATTCGTGCACGAGTTGCAGAACTTCTTCAAGCGGATGTAAGCCAAGTGAATGTAAAAGCGACAACAACGGAAAAACTAGGTTTTACTGGACGTGAAGAAGGAATTGCTTCGATGGCCACTATTTTGCTTGTAAAGAAAGACTAACTTTAAAAAACACCGCAGCAATGTTAAAATAATTAAAGTTTATATGCACGAAAACTAGGAGGATATTACAATGACACAAGAAGTTCGCGTACGCTACGCACCAAGTCCAACTGGACATTTACATATTGGAGGAGCACGTACAGCATTATTCAACTATTTATATGCACGTCACCATAACGGGAAGTTTATCGTTCGTATTGAAGATACAGATATTGAACGTAACATCGAAGGTGGCGAACTATCGCAACTGGAAAACTTAAGGTGGTTAGGAATCGACTACGATGAGTCCGTTGATATCGGAGGACCTTATGCACCGTATCGTCAAATGGAACGTCTAGACGTTTATACAAAACATGCAGAAGAAATGTTAGAAAAGGGACATGCTTATAAATGCTTCTGTACGTCAGAAGAATTAGAAGCGGACCGTGAAGTACAAAAAGAAAACGGAGTAGCTGCTCCTATGTATAATGGCAAATGCCGTCATTTATCGGTAGAGGAAGTACAAGCAAAAGAAGCAGAAGGTCTTGCTTACACAATTCGCATGCGTGTTCCAGAAAACGTGACCTATACATTTGAAGATTTAGTTCGTGGATCCGTTACGTTTGAGTCAAAAGATGTTGGTGATTGGGTTCTTGTAAAAGCAAATGGAATCCCAACCTATAACTACGCAGTCGTATTAGATGATCATTTCATGAAAATCTCTCATGTATTCCGCGGAGAAGAGCATTTATCGAATACACCAAAACAATTGATGATATTTGATGCATTTGGATGGGATTATCCTAAGTACGGTCATATGACATTAATCATTAACGAAAACCGTAAAAAACTGTCCAAACGTGACGAATCGATTATTCAATTCGTTTCCCAATATAAAGATCTTGGTTACTTACCAGAAGCAATGTTCAACTTCTTTGCATTATTAGGATGGTCTCCTGAAGGGGAAGAGGAAATTTTCTCTAAAGAAGAGTTCATTAAAATCTTTGATGTAAACCGCCTATCCAAATCTCCATCGATGTTCGATAAACAAAAACTAACATGGATGAACAATCAATACATCAAGCAGTTACCATTAGAAAAAGTAATAGAACTTGCACTACCACATTTGCAAAAAGCAGAACTTCTTCCAAGTGAATTGTCGGAAGAGCAACAAACGTGGGCAAACAAATTAATCGCTCTGTACCATGACCAAATGAGTTTTGGAGCAGAAATCGTAGAATTATCTTCGCTGTTCTTTAATGACGAACTTGCATATAATGAAGAAGCAACAGAAGTGTTAGCTGGAGAACAAGTTCCAGAAGTAATGGCTGCATTTAAAGTGCAATTAGAGAACCTAGAAACGTTCGAAGCTGCAGAGATTAAAGCGGCGATTAAAGCAGTGCAAAAAGAAACAGGACATAAAGGGAAAAACCTATTTATGCCAATCCGTGTCGTAACGACTGGCCAAACGCATGGCCCTGAGTTAGCTGATGCCATTAGCCTAATCGGAAAAGAGAAAGTAATCGCACGTGTGGCTAAATACGCTAAACAATAAGATTGACTTTCTGCTTCTAAGGTGTGAAAATGAGGGTACAATTACCGAACGGAAAAATAGAAAGTGAAGAAGAGGAGAAGTAAGTAACGCATGTTCTTTAGAGAGGACCATCACCGGCTGAAAGTGGTCTGAACGAGTGAGTTACCGAAATGCACCTCCGAGCGCCATGCCGAACATACCAAGTAGGCTGGACGTATCATCTGCGTTAAAGATGTCGAGTGGGAAAGAGTAGTATTTTTTCCAATCAGAGTGGAACCGCGCTTACTGGCGTCTCTGTCTATATGTATAGACAGGGGCGTTTTTTTATTTGCCAATAAAAAGAGGGAGGAACCAACATGTTTGAACGTATGAAAGAAGATATAGCTGTCGTTTTCGAACAAGATCCCGCAGCAACTAGTAAATTGGAAGTAATATTAACATACGCAGGCTTACATGCCATTTGGAGTCATCGAATTGCGCATGCATTATATAAAAAACACTTTTTCTTCCTTGCTCGAGCAATCTCCCAAATAAGTCGTTTTTTCACTGGTATCGAGATTCATCCTGGAGCTACAATTGGTAGACGTTTTTTTATAGACCATGGTTCAGGTGTTGTCATCGGAGAGACTTGTGAAATTGGCAATGACTGTACCATTTATCAAGGGGTCACATTAGGCGGAACGGGAAAAGAAAAAGGGAAGAGACACCCTACCCTTGCGGATAATGTACTAGTGGCAACAGGAGCAAAAGTATTAGGATCCATTACAATTGGGGAAAATAGCAAAGTAGGTGCGGGTTCAGTTGTATTGAAAGATGTACCAGGGAATTCTACGGTTGTTGGTATACCAGGAGTTGTCGTCATACAGGATGGAGTGAAGGTGAAACGTAACTTGGATCACCAGGATTTGCCGGATCCATTCGCTGACCGATGCAAAAAGATGGAAGAGGAAATTGCAACACTTCAAAAAGAAATTAGACGATTAGCAAATGAAAGGGAGAAACACTTATTATGACAATTCAAATATTTAATACATTAAAGCGTGAAAAAGAGCCTTTTATACCGATGGAAGAAGGAAAAGTAAAAATGTACGTTTGTGGTCCAACTGTCTATAACTACATTCATATTGGAAACGCTCGTCCTGTAATTGTTTACGATACAGTTCGAAAGTATTTGCAATACCGAGGTTACGACGTAACGTTTGTATCTAACTTTACAGATGTGGATGACAAAATTATTAAAGCGGCAAATGAGCTAGGAGAAGACGTTTCAGAGTTAACTGCTCGTTTTATAAAAGCATATTTTGCTGATGTCGAAGCGCTTGGTTGCAGTAGAGCAGATGCGCATCCTCGTGTAACGGATCATATGAACGAAATTATTGATTTTATTAAAGTTTTAGAAGACAAAGGGTATGCGTACGAATCACAAGGAGATGTATATTACCGTACTAGAAAATTTGAAGGTTATGGTAAGCTTTCACATCAATCAGTGGATGATCTGAAAGTTGGAGCGCGTATCGAAACTGGAGTAAAAAAGGAAGATGCTTTAGATTTTGCTTTATGGAAAGCAGCAAAACCAGGAGAGGTTTTCTGGGAAAGCCCTTGGGGTCAAGGTCGCCCTGGATGGCATATCGAATGTTCCGTAATGGCGCGTGAAATACTAGGGGATACAATTGATATCCATGCTGGAGGGCAAGATTTAACGTTCCCTCATCACGAAAATGAAATTGCTCAGTCTGAGGCTAGAACGGGTAAAACATTTGCGCGATATTGGATGCATAATGGGTATATTAATATTGATAACGAAAAAATGTCTAAATCCCTTGGGAATTTTGTGTTAGTAAATGACATTCGCAAGCAAATTGATCCCCAAGTATTACGTTTATTCATGTTGAGTGTACATTACCGCCATCCGATCAACTATTCAGTAGAGCTAGTAGAACAAGCAGAAGCTGGTCTTGAACGTATTCGTACTGCATATGCAAATGTAGTACACCGATTGAATGCCACGGCAGATTTGGGCGATCAACATGATATTTGGTTGCATAAAATTGCAGAAGTACAAACACAATTTGAAATTGCGATGGACGATGATTTCAATACTGCCAATGGTATTGCAGCGATTTTTGAACTATCTAAGCTTGCGAATACGTATTTGTTAGAAAAACAAACAGCTGAACAAGTGTTGAAACAGTTCATAGCGGTATTTGATAAGTTGACGGCAGTGTTAGGTTTAACGCTTCAACAAGAAAAAGAAGTGCTAGACGAAGAAATTGATGCGCTAATTGAAGAGCGTAACCAAGCGAGAAAGGATCGTAATTTCGCTCGTGCCGACGAAATAAGAGATCAACTAAAAGAAATGAATATTATTTTGGAAGATACTGCGCAAGGTATCCGATGGAAACGAGGATAAACTTGTGGGAAATTTTAAGTTATCAGATGTAAAACAACTAAACGCTTTAGCTTTAGCGTATATGGGAGATGCTGTATTCGAACAAGTGGTTCGGAAGCATCTCATCTATTTAGGGCGAGTGAAACCTAATACTTTGCATAAAGAAGCAACAAAATACGTATCCGCAAAAGCACAAGCAACAATCGTTCGGGAAATGTTAAATACAGGGTTTCTGACAGAAGAAGAGGAAGCTGTACTTCGAAGAGGTCGCAATGCGAAGTCTGGAACAGTTCCTAAAAACACAGATGTCCAAACATATCATTATAGTTCAGCGTTTGAAGCAGTAGTAGGAAGTTTATACTTAAGTGAGCAAGAAGAACGTTTACAAGAAGTAATCCAATTTGCAATCGAATTTATAGATGGACAGAAAGGGGAGAAAAAGTAAATGACAGAACAAACAGAGCAAACGGGGGAAATTATTGCTGGAAAAAATCCTGTAGTGGAAGCATTGCGTTCAGGTAGAGACATGAACAAAGTATGGCTTGCGGAAGGTATCCAAAAAAGTGGTGTTTCCGAAATCATACAATTAGCAAAAGAAGCTGGAATCATTGTTCAATTTGTGCCGAAAAAGAAATTGGACGGTTTAACAGATGCGAATCACCAAGGCATTGTCGCATCTGTTGCAGCCTATCGATATGCAGAACTAGACGATTTGTTTGCTTTAGCGGCAAGTAAGCAAGAGGATCCACTTTTTATCATTTTAGATGAAATTGAAGATCCGCATAATCTTGGTTCGATTATGAGAACGGCTGATGCAGTAGGTGCACATGGTATTATTATTCCGAAAAGACGTGCAGTTGGACTAACGGCAGTTGTTGCAAAAGCATCTACAGGTGCGATTGAACATATCCCGGTATACCGTGCGGGCAATTTGTCTCAAGCGGTAGATGAGTTAAAAGAACGTGGCGTGTGGATTGCTGGAACAGATGCTCAAAAATCAACCGATTATCGTAATATGGACGCAACACTCCCACTCGCACTAATCATTGGTAGCGAAGGAAAAGGGATGAGTCGTTTATTGAAAGAGAAATGTGACTTTCTTTATCATTTGCCAATGGTCGGTCATGTAACTAGTTTGAATGCGTCAGTAGCCGCGTCTATACTTTTATACGAAGTATTACGCGTCAGAAAACCGCTTAAAGGATAAAAGCATGCAAATTCTACTTGTCGATGGATATAACATCATCGGCGCATGGAGCGAGCTAAGAAAGCTGAAAACCGACAAATTACTAGATGCTAGAGACCGATTGATTGAGCTAATGGCAGAATATAAAGCATTTACGGGAATTCGGGTGATTGTTGTTTTTGATGCGCATTTAGTGCCAGGTATCGAGCATAAGATGAAAGAATATGACGTGGAGATCATTTATACACGAAAAAATGAAACTGCCGATGAACGTATTGAAAAACTGACGTTAGAACTTAGCGGCAGAAGGGTACAAATTTACGTAGCAACTTCCGATATGACAGAACAGAGGGTAATATTTGGTCAAGGAGCGTTAAGAAAATCGGCAAGGGAATTTGAAATTGAAATGATGGCTATTTCCTCGAATATTACGAAAAAAATGAAGCATATACAAGAAGATAAACCGACTTCTACTATTCCGCTAACAGCAGAAGTTGCAGAAATTTTCGAAAAATGGCGACGAGGAATGAAATGATTCATTGACGCTTTAAAAATTCATCCTGTATACTTGTGGTAACTATTAGTAATTTGGCTGAGGTGACTTCATTGGAAAAGACAGAACAGAATCTACAACAATTGGATAGTTTACTAGATGAGGAACTTGTAGAGCTAGTTCATCAAGGGAACACTGAAGCACTAGATTTTTTAATAACGAAGTACCGTTCGTTCGTTCGAATGAAAGGAAGATCCTATTTTTTAATTGGAGCAGATAAAGAGGATATTCTTCAAGAAGGAATGATTGGGTTATATAAAGCGATACGAGATTTCAAAGAGGAGAAGCTTGCTTCTTTTCGTGCTTTTGCAGAGTTATGTATTACTAGGCAAATTATTACAGCGATCAAAACCGCAACTCGTCAAAAACATATCCCGCTGAACTCTTATGTATCCTTGGACAAACCTATTTACGATGAAGAATCAGATCGAACATTGATGGATATGATTGCTGGTTCGGTTGTAGATGATCCTGAGGAGTTAATCATTAATCGGGAAGATTATGTTTATATGGAAGGAAAGATGGCTGAAATTTTAAGTGAGCTAGAGCAACAAGTGCTAGCTTTGTATTTAGACGGACAGTCTTACCAAGAAATCTCCGAAGAGTTAAACCGCCACGTAAAGTCAATTGACAATGCGTTGCAACGTGTTAAGAGAAAGCTAGAACGATATATGGAGATTGACAGTAATTATGTATAAACTCTTATGTTTGGTTGACACAGTTTCTGTAAGATGATAATCTTGAACAAGAATTATACGCCAAAAAGGTGATAAAATGACAAAGAAAATTGTCTTGAGTTGTGTGCAATGTGGGCATCGGAATTATACAGTTCCGACACCTAAAGAAAGTTCATCGATACGTACAGAACGGAAAAAATACTGTACGCATTGTAACGCACATACGCTTCATAAACAAACGCTATAAGTATGAAAGTAAGATAGATTTTCCATGTGGAGGTTTAGCTAGAATGGCTAATGTAGGTGGATTTTTTAAAAATGTAATGTCTGAAATGAGAAAAGTAAGTTGGCCAAAACGCAAAGAGCTAACACGCTATACAGTAATTGTGCTTGCTACAGTTGTACTAATGGCTGTGTTTTTTGCTATAGTAGACTTAGGGATTTCAGAACTATTCCGTTGGTATTTAGAGTTATAAAAAGTCGCATGTAAATATTTTTTGAAAATAGCCCGTCTTAGAAAACGAACGGGTTTTTTCATTTGTCTAAAGAAAAGGAGGGAAAGGACATTAGGTCCTAAATTATATGGAAAAAAATTGGTATGTAGTTCATACTTATTCAGGGTATGAAAATAAAGTTAAAGCAAATTTAGAAAAACGTGTAGAAACGATGGGAATGTCAGATAAAATTTTCCGAGTATATATCCCTGAACAAGAAGAAGTAGATTTTAAAGATGGCAAAAAACGTGTCGTTTTAAGAAAAACTTTCCCGGGATACGTATTTGTCGAACTAATTATGACAGATGATGCCTGGTATGTTGTAAGAAACACACCAGGGGTAACAGGATTCCTTGGTTCTTCAGGTGGAGGGACAAAACCTACTCCTTTAGCTCCAGAAGAAGTGCAATCTATGCTAAAACAAATGGGTACAGAAGATCGTAAAGTAGAAGTCGATTTCTCAGTAGGAGAAATGGTGGAAGTTTTAGAAGGTCCGTTTGCGCACTTCCAAGGGAAAGTAGAAACAATCGATTCAGAAAAAGCAAAAGTAACCGTTTCAGTAGACATGTTTGGTCGGGAAACGAATATGGAATTAGACTTTGATCAAGTAATCAAAATATAATTATGTATTGATGCTTGCAGAAGTAACAAAAAAATGGTATCATTTCAAAGGTCAGACTGAAAATACGTCTGCATGAATTTTCTAATGTTATCAGCGCAGAGCTGAGAGACAGATATTTGAGTGGGAGGGGCAACCCAATTACCACATCACGGACTTAAGGAGGTGTGTCTCGTGGCTAAAAAAGTGATTAAAGTTGTTAAATTACAAATTCCTGCTGGTAAAGCAAATCCAGCACCGCCGGTTGGTCCAGCATTGGGTCAAGCAGGTGTTAACATCATGGGATTCTGTAAGGAGTTCAACGCACGTACTGCTGATCAAGCAGGTCTAATCATTCCGGTTGAAATTTCTGTATTTGAAGACCGTTCATTTACTTTCATTACAAAAACTCCGCCGGCAGCAGTGTTACTTAAAGTAGCAGCAGGTATTCAATCTGGATCAGGTGAACCGAACCGCGTAAAAGTGGCGACAGTAAAACGTGAAAAAGTTCGCGAAATCGCAGAACAAAAAATGCCAGATTTAAATGCAGCATCTGTTGAAGCAGCTATGTTAATGGTTGAAGGTACTGCACGTAGCATGGGTATTACGATCGAAGACTAATACTTAATGTGCATTTTGATATGACGCATTGTTTTTTGGAAGGTTGTAGTTGTTCATATAGGATAACTGCAACCTTTACACGTGGGAGGTTTATTCCGCTAAAACCACTATCAAGGAGGACGTTTTAAATGGCTAACAAAGGTAAAAAGTTACAAGAAGCAGCTAAATTAGTTGATAACAACACATTATATTCAGCTAAAGAAGCTGTCGAGCTTGCGAAAAAAACAAGCACAGTTAATTTCGACGCAACAGTAGAAGTTGCTTTCCGTTTAGGGATTGACACTCGTAAAAATGATCAACAAATCCGTGGAGCAGTAGTGCTTCCAAACGGTACTGGTAAAACACAACGCGTATTAGTATTCGCTAAAGGTGAAAAACTTAAAGAAGCGGAAGCTGCTGGTGCAGATTACGTAGGCGATGCAGAATACATCAACAAAATCCAACAAGGATGGTTTGACTTCGATGTAATCGTAGCTACACCTGACATGATGGGTGAAGTTGGTAAAATCGGTCGTGTTCTTGGGCCAAAAGGTTTGATGCCAAACCCGAAAACAGGTACTGTAACATTTGACGTAACAAAAGCAATCGAAGAAATTAAAGCAGGTAAAGTTGAATACCGCGCTGATAAAGCTGGAATTATCCACGCTCCTATCGGTAAAGTTTCTTTCGAAGACGATAAATTAGTAGAAAACTTCATGGCTGTATTTGAAGTAATTCAAAAAGCAAAACCAGCTGCATCAAAAGGTATTTACATGAAGTCTGTAAATGTTACAACTACTATGGGGCCAGCTGTAAAAGTTGACGCTCAATCGATTAAATAATAATTGACAACTTAAAGTTTATCTGTTAAGATGGCTTTTGTTGTGAAATATACATTTGTACCGAAGACAGTAGGAGTGACTTGTCACTTAATATCCTACCGAGGACAAGCAAATTCAGATTCTTATTAGATGATGACTTTCTGCCTCTGTGTCTATCCGTAGATCAGAGGCTTTTCTTTTTTCGGTATAAATGGCCAATTCTTATAGGAGGTGCCAAGATGAGCAAAGCAATTGAAACAAAAAAAGTGCAAGTTCAAGACATTGCAGAAAAGTTTAAAGCTGCTGCTTCTGTAGTTGTAGTTGATTACCGTGGTTTAAACGTTGCGCAAGTAACAGAATTACGTAAACAACTTCGTGAAGCTGGTGTGGAATTCAAAGTTTACAAAAACTCACTTACACGCCGTGCTACTGAAGTAGTTGGAGTTGACGGGATTAATGAACATCTTGTTGGTCCAAACGCTGTTGCATTTTCTAACGAAGATGTAATCGCTCCTGCAAAAATCATTAATGATTTTGCTAAAAAGAACGAACAGCTTGAAATTAAAGCTGGTATCATCGAAGGAACTGTAGCATCTGCTGAAGATGTGAAAGCATTAGCAGAACTTCCATCACGCGAAGGACTTCTTTCTATGCTTCTTTCAGTACTTCAAGCTCCAGTGCGCAACTTCGCGCTTGCAACAAAAGCTGTTGCAGAACAAAAAGAAGAACAAGGCGCTTAATTCGTTACGCGGCTTAACAAAAAACGGCTAATAGCCTAAAAACTATCCAATTATAGGAGGAAATTATAATGAACAACGAGCAAATCTTAGAAGCTATCAAATCAATGACAGTTCTTGAATTAAACGACTTAGTAAAAGCAATTGAAGAAGAATTCGGTGTAACAGCTGCTGCTCCAGTAGCGGTTGCTGCAGGTGGCGGAGCTGCTGCTGAAGAAGAAAAAACTGAATTTGACGTAATCCTTGCATCTGCAGGCGATCAAAAAATCAAAGTAATCAAAGTAGTACGTGAAATCACTGGTCTTGGCTTGAAAGAAGCTAAAGAATTAGTTGACAACGCTCCTAAAGCACTTAAAGAAGGCGTTTCTAAAGACGAAGCAGAAGCTTTCAAAGCTCAACTTGAAGAAGTTGGCGCAGGCGTAGAAGTTAAGTAATTTTTGTACAGTTCGAAGAAAAAAGCTCGTCAGTAAACGACGAGCTTTTCTTCGTATGTATTGTGGAGGGTTATTCGGTGTCTGATCATTATTATTCTAGAAAACCTCAAACGGAAAGTAAACCACGTCATTGGAATTTTACATTGCTCGGTCATAATTTTCGATTTGAAACAGATGCTGGTGTATTTAGTAAAAGCGAAGTAGATTTTGGCTCCCGTGTATTAATCGATGCTTTTGAAGCGCCTGATCTAGAAGGTGACTTTTTAGATATAGGGTGTGGATATGGGCCAATAGGTCTTTCCGTTGCAAAAGCAAATGAAGAAAGAACGGTTCATTTAGTAGATGTGAACACGCGTGCAATCCAACTTGCAGAAAGAAATGCCGCTGCTAACGGGATACAAAATGTACGAATCTATGAAAGTGATGGATTGTCAGCAGTTACGACTGCAAACTTTGCGGCTATTATAACTAATCCACCGATTCGCGCTGGAAAAGAAACTATTTTTCGTTTTTATAAAGAGTCCTATGAGAAGTTGGTTTCAAAGGGAGAATTGTGGATTGTGATTCAAAAGAAACAAGGGGCACCATCTACTTTTAGCTATTTAGAAGAGATTTTTGGTCAAGTAGAAGTTGTAGACAAAGCAAAAGGCTATTGGATTCTAAAAGCTACAAAAGATTGACTTGACAAAATCGCTATGATATTATAATAAAATGCAAATATATTATTTTGAGGACGTATGCCCTTTTGAATATAACTTATTATAAATGGGTATACTGGCCGAGAAAAAGTTTGGTTAATCGAAAAATGAGCTCTTATTAAGAACTCGTTTTCTTTTTGTCTTTCGTTATCATACACCAAAATGTGTGTATCGAAAAGACCTAATATCGCTTTATTGAGGGGTGAATGAGTTGACAGGTCAACTAGTTCAGTACGGACAACACCGCCAGCGCAGAAGTTTTGCGCGTATTAGTGAGGTGCTTGAACTTCCGAATCTAATCGAAATTCAAACGGCATCTTACGAATGGTTCCTTGAAGAAGGTTTACGTGAAATGTTTAAAGATATTTCACCAATCGAGGACTTTACAGGCAATCTATCACTTGAATTTGTCGACTATAGTTTAAATGAACCGAAATATTCCGTCGACGAATCGAAAGAACGTGACGCTACATATGCGGCACCACTGCGCGTAAAAGTACGTCTCCACAACAAAGAAACGGACGAAGTGAAAGAACAAGATGTCTTCATGGGTGATTTCCCACTTATGACAGAAACAGGTACTTTCGTAATTAATGGTGCTGAGCGCGTTATCGTATCTCAGTTAGTCCGCTCACCAAGTGTTTACTTCCATGACAAAACAGACAAAAACGGTAAAAAAGGTTTCGGGGCAACAGTAATTCCGAACCGCGGTGCATGGCTAGAATACGAAATCGATGCAAAAGACGTAGTATACGTACGTATCGATCGCACGCGTAAATTACCAGTGACTGTTTTACTTCGCGCATTAGGCTTTGGATCCGATCAAGAAATCATCGATTTAATCGGTGACAACGAATATTTACGTAACACGCTTGAAAAAGATAATACAGAAACAGCTGAAAAAGCCTTACTTGAAATCTATGAGCGTTTACGTCCTGGTGAACCACCAACAGTAGAAAGCGCAAAGAGCCTGATATATTCTCGCTTTTTTGACCCAAAACGCTATGATCTTGCAAATGTTGGTCGTTACAAAATGAATAAAAAATTGCATATAAAAAATCGTTTATTCAATCAAACGGTAGCAGAAACGTTAGTGGATCCGGAAACGGGTGAGATATTAGTAGAAGCTGGTACACTTATCGATCGTCGTGTACTAGATAAACTGATTCCTCATTTAGAAAATGGGATTGGCTTCAAAACATTATCGCAAGTTGGTGGTGTTTTAGAAGACGACATTACCATTCAATCGATTAAAATATTTGCTCCAAATGATGAAGAACAAAAAGAAATTAATGTTATTAGTAATGCGTATGTAGAAAATGAAGTAAAAAACATTACGCCTGCTGATATCGTTTCTTCCATTGGTTATTTCTTTAATCTTTTATTTAATGTTGGGAACACGGATGATATCGACCATCTTGGTAACCGCCGTTTACGTTCAGTAGGAGAATTACTACAAAACCAATTCCGTATTGGGCTTTCTCGTATGGAACGTGTTGTACGTGAGCGTATGTCTATTAACGACACGCAATCTATCGTGCCTCAACAATTGATTAATATTCGACCAGTTATTGCATCTATTAAAGAATTCTTTGGTAGCTCGCAATTATCTCAATTCATGGACCAAACAAACCCATTAGCTGAACTTACGCACAAACGTCGTCTGTCAGCGCTTGGACCCGGTGGTTTAACACGTGAACGTGCTGGTTTTGAAGTACGTGACGTTCACTATTCTCACTATGGTCGTATGTGTCCAATCGAAACACCAGAGGGACCAAACATTGGGCTTATTAACTCACTTTCAAGCTTTGCAAAAGTGAATAAATTTGGATTTATTGAAACACCGTATCGCCGAGTTGACCCTGAAACAGGTTTAGTAACGATGCGCATTGACTATTTAACTGCGGATGAAGAGGATAACTATGTAGTAGCACAAGCAAACTCTTTATTATCAGATGAAGGTGCGTTCTTAAACGAAGAAGTAGTAGGGCGTTTCCGAGGGGATAATACGGTATTTAGAAGAGAACAAGTAGATTACATGGATGTTTCTCCAAAACAAGTTGTTTCAGCAGCAACAGCATGTATTCCTTTCCTAGAAAATGATGACTCGAACCGTGCCCTAATGGGAGCGAACATGCAACGTCAAGCTGTTCCATTATTAAATCCAGAAGCTCCGTTTGTCGGAACTGGTATGGAGCATGTAAATGCCCGTGATTCTGGAGCTGCTATTATTGCGAAGTATCACGGAATCGTTGAGCATGTAGAAGCGAAAGAAATCCGCGTTAGACGCCTCGAAGAAGTAGATGGCAAAGAAGTTAAAGGTGATTTAACTTCGTATAAAGTCCATAAATTCGAACGATCTAACCACGGGACATCTATAAACCAACGTCCAATTGTTAAAGTTGGAGATCGAGTAAAACCACTAGATATTCTTGCAGATGGACCTTCCATGGAACAAGGAGAGCTTGCTCTAGGACGTAACGTGCTAGTAGCCTTCATGACATGGGATGGATACAACTACGAGGATGCCGTTATTATGAGCGAGCGTCTAGTGAAAGATGATGTATATACTTCTGTGCATATTGAAGAATACGAATCAGAGTCACGTGACACGAAGCTTGGGCCAGAAGAAATTACAAGAGATATTCCAAACGTTGGGGAAGATGCGCTACGCAACTTAGACGATCGTGGAATCATCCGTGTAGGTGCAGAAGTACGTGACGGTGATATTCTAGTTGGTAAAGTAACACCTAAAGGAGTTACAGAGTTAACTGCAGAAGAACGTTTACTACATGCTATCTTTGGCGAAAAAGCACGTGAAGTTCGTGATACATCTCTACGTGTACCTCATGGTGCTGGCGGGATTGTATTAGATGTAAAAGTCTTTAATCGTGAAGATGGCGATGAATTATCTCCAGGTGTTAACCAATTAGTTCGTGCTTATATCGTTCAAAAACGTAAAATCTCCGTTGGGGATAAAATGGCCGGACGTCATGGTAACAAAGGGGTTATCTCACGCATTCTTCCAGAAGAAGATATGCCATTCCTTCCAGACGGAACACCAGTTGACATCATGTTAAATCCACTTGGTGTACCTTCTCGTATGAACATTGGGCAAGTATTAGAGCTACATTTAGGTATGGCTTCTAGACTGCTTGGAGTTCATATGGCTTCACCAGTATTTGATGGTGCCAACGAAGAAGATGTGTGGACCACAATGGAAGAAGCAGGTCTAAACCGTGATGGTAAAACAACTTTATATGATGGGCGTTCAGGTGAACCATTCGATAACCGCGTTTCTGTTGGGGTTATGTATATGATTAAACTTGCCCACATGGTAGATGATAAGTTACATGCTCGTTCTACTGGACCATATTCACTCGTTACGCAACAGCCTCTTGGAGGGAAAGCGCAATTTGGTGGACAACGTTTCGGAGAGATGGAAGTATGGGCACTGGAAGCATATGGTGCAGCTTATACATTGCAAGAAATTTTAACTGTGAAATCCGATGACGTTGTAGGACGTGTAAAAACGTACGAAGCAATCGTTAAAGGAGAAAGCGTACCAGAACCTGGTGTTCCGGAATCATTCAAAGTATTGATCAAGGAATTACAAAGTTTAGGTATGGACGTTAAAATGTTAACAATTGACGAAGAAGAAATTGAACTTCGTGATTTAGATGAAGATGATGATATTCCAGCAGCTGACGCACTTGGAATTTTGCCACAAGCAAATGAAGAGGAACCAGTTGAAGTAGGGGAATAAAGAGTATAGCTAGAAAAGTGTTCGACGGCGACTTGCAAATGTTTTCTGCGACGAGCTTCGCGCAGGAGCAAATGAAGAGGAACCAGTTGGAACTGTGGAATAAAAAACAAAAATCGGACAGGTGATACCTGTCCGTATTTCCGTATAAAATTGCATAATGCAGAGCTACTTGGAAAGTCTTTTTTAAAAGACACAAGACTAAAGGGAGGTAGGCTCCTTGATAGACGTTAATAATTTTGAGTATATGAAAATAGGTTTAGCTTCACCTGATAAAATCCGTTCATGGTCTTATGGGGAAGTAAAAAAACCAGAAACGATCAACTATCGTACATTAAAACCTGAAAAAGATGGTTTATTCTGTGAGCGTATTTTCGGTCCAACAAAAGACTGGGAATGTCACTGTGGTAAATACAAACGTGTTCGTTATAAAGGTGTCGTTTGTGATCGATGTGGAGTAGAGGTTACACGTGCGAAAGTTCGTCGTGAACGTATGGGCCATATCGAATTAGCCGCACCAGTATCGCATATTTGGTATTTCAAAGGTATTCCAAGTCGTATGGGTCTACTTTTAGATATGTCACCAAGATCACTGGAAGAAGTCATTTATTTTGCTTCTTATGTAGTAATCGAACCGGCAGATACACCACTTGAAAAGAAACAATTACTTTCTGAAAAAGAATACCGTGCATACCGTGATAAATTTGGTACTAAGTTCCAAGCAGCCATGGGTGCAGAGGCTATTAAACGTCTACTTCAAGAAATTGATTTAGAAAATGAAACAGAAAGCTTAAAAGAAGAACTAAAAACTGCACAAGGCCAACGCCGTACACGTGCGATTAAACGTTTAGAAGTAGTAGAATCATTCCGTAACTCAGGAAACAAGCCTGATTGGATGATCCTAGATGTACTTCCAGTAATTCCGCCAGAATTACGTCCAATGGTTCAATTAGATGGTGGACGTTTTGCTACATCGGATTTAAACGATTTATATCGTCGTGTTATTAACCGTAATAACCGTTTAAAACGTTTACTAGACCTTGGTGCTCCAAGCATCATTGTTCAAAACGAAAAACGTATGTTACAAGAAGCCGTAGATGCATTGATTGACAATGGTCGTCGTGGTCGTCCGGTAACGGGACCAGGTAACCGCCCATTGAAATCACTTTCTCATATGCTTAAAGGGAAACAAGGTCGTTTCCGTCAAAACTTACTTGGTAAACGTGTAGACTATTCTGGTCGTTCGGTTATCGTAGTAGGACCAAACTTGAAAATGTACCAATGTGGTCTTCCAAAAGAAATGGCAATTGAATTATTCAAACCATTTGTGATGAAAGAACTTGTTGAACGTGGGTTAGCTCATAACATTAAAAGTGCAAAACGTAAAATTGAGCGTATGCATGCAGAAGTTTGGGACGTATTAGAAGATGTTATTAAGGAGCATCCGGTTTTACTAAACCGCGCACCTACTCTTCACCGACTAGGTATTCAAGCATTCGAACCAACATTAGTAGAAGGTCGTGCAATTCGTCTACATCCATTAGTGTGTACAGCTTATAATGCTGACTTCGATGGTGACCAAATGGCTGTTCACGTACCTCTATCTGCAGAAGCACAAGCAGAAGCGCGTCTATTAATGCTTGCAGCACAAAACATTCTAAACCCGAAAGACGGAAAACCAGTTGTTACGCCTTCTCAAGATATGGTTTTAGGAAACTACTACTTAACGCTTGAACGTAAAGGTGCAACAGGTGAAGGTACTACGTTCTACGGACCAGAAGAAGTGCTAATTGCTTACAATACAGGGCATGTACATTTGCATACGCGTATCGCTATTGCAGCGGCATCCTTAAAAAACCAAACATTTACGGAAGAACAAAACAAGCTGTTATTGTTAACAACTGTAGGTAAAGTAATTTTCAATGAAATACTGCCAGAAACGTTCCCGTATATTAATGAACCAACGGATTTCAACTTACAAATTGAAACTCCTGAAAAATATTTTGTTTCTACAACGACAGACGTGAAGAAACATATTGAATCTATGGATCTTGTACAGCCATTCAAGAAAAAAATCCTTGGAGAAATCATTGCAGAAGTATTTAAGAACTTCCATATCACGGAAACTTCTAAAATGCTTGACCGCATGAAAGCACTTGGATTTAAATATTCAACTAAAGCAGGTATTACTATTGGTATTTCCGATATCGTCGTACTTCCTGATAAAGGTGAAATTCTAGAAGAGGCGCAAAGTAAAGTAGATAAAGTAATAAAACAATTCCGCCGTGGTTTAATCACGGAAGACGAGCGTTATGCGAGCGTAATCGGACATTGGAGTAAAGCGAAAGAAGTAATTCAAGATAAGCTGATGAAAACCCTTGATAACATGAACCCAATCTTCATGATGAGTGACTCTGGTGCCCGTGGTAACGCATCTAACTTTACTCAACTTGCAGGTATGCGTGGACTTATGGCCAACCCGGCAGGACGAATTATCGAACTTCCGATCAAGTCATCATTCCGTGAAGGGTTAACTGTACTCGAGTACTTCATTTCTACACATGGTGCCCGTAAAGGTCTTGCCGATACAGCACTGAAAACAGCCGATTCAGGTTACTTAACTCGTCGTCTAGTAGATGTTGCGCAAGATGTAATCGTTCGTGAAGACGATTGTGGAACTGATCGTGGCTTACTGATTGGCTCACTTATGGAAGGCACGGAAGTAATTGAAGAGTTTGGTGAACGTATTGTTGGGCGCCATACGAAGAAAACTATTTTCCAACCTACTACAAATGAAGTCATCTTAGAAAAAGACGGACTGATTACACAAGACGTTGCCCGTGTTATTGAAGAAGCAGGTATCGAGGAGTTGACAATTCGCTCTGCGTTCACATGTAATACAAAACATGGTGTTTGTAAGAAATGTTATGGTCTTAACTTAGCAACTGGAGATACGGTAGAGGTTGGAGAAGCAGTTGGTATTATTGCCGCTCAATCAATCGGAGAACCAGGTACACAGTTAACGATGCGTACATTCCATACAGGAGGGGTTGCAGGAGACGATATTACACAAGGTCTTCCGCGTATCCAAGAGATTTTCGAAGCTCGTAATCCAAAAGGGCAAGCTGTTATTTCAGAAATCACTGGTACTGTAACGGAAATTGATGAAATAAGAGAAGGCCAAAAAGAGATTACAATTCAAGGTACTGTAGAAACACGTAAGTACTTAGCACCGTATAATGCACGTTTAAAAGTTCAATTAAACGATGTTATTAATCGTGGTCAAGTACTAACAGAGGGTTCTGTAGATCCGAAAGAATTGTTAAAAGTAAAAGATGTTTCAACAGTTCAAGAGTACTTATTAAAAGAAGTACAAAAAGTTTATCGTATGCAAGGGGTAGAAATTGGGGATAAGCATATCGAGGTAATGGTACGCCAAATGCTTCGTAAAGTGCGTATTATTGAAGCGGGAGAAACGGATTTACTTCCAGGTTCACTGCTTGATATTCACCAATTTGCTGAAGCGAACAAAGATGCTGTTTTACAAGGTAAAATACCTGCAACTTGTCGCCCAGTTATCCTTGGTATTACTAAAGCTTCTCTTGAAACAGAATCGTTCCTATCTGCTGCATCCTTCCAAGAAACGACTCGTGTCTTAACAGACGCTGCGATTAAAGGAAAACGTGATGAATTGTTAGGATTGAAAGAGAATGTAATTATCGGTAAATTGGTTCCTGCTGGTACTGGAATGCAACGTTATCGTCAAATTGCAATCTCACCTAACGAAGCAGATGCGGAAAAAGTAATAGTAAGCGCTGAGTAAGGAAATCATTATTAGGGAGAATATTCTCCCTAATAATTTTCACCATAAGTGTTGACACTTTTTTCAAGAAATGATAATATACTTAAGGTTGATAGTTATCGTACTTGTAGCTTTGGAGGATATGAAAGTGTCTTATGAAAAAGTAAAGCAAGCGAAAGAAACAATCATTGGTACAAAGCAAGCAGTAAAAGCAATGCAAAAAGGGCTTGTCAAAGAAGTTTATATTGCGCTTGATGTAGAAGAAAAATTCATTGAACTAGCACGATTAACAGCACAAGAAAACAATGTATTTATTCACTATGTTGAGTCTAAAGTAGATCTTGGTAGAGCTTGTGGATTGCGCGTTAGCGCATCAGTAGTAGCTATTACTGTGTAACAGTTTTTGTGTAAAACACAAAAGCTTTGTTTTTACCCAAAAAATGAACCACCTGGATGTGTGGTATTAACAAGATGAAATGAAGGGAGGAATAATCGATGCCTACAGTTAACCAATTGGTCMGTAAGCCTCGTCAATCCAAAAGCACGAAATCTAAATCTCCAGCGTTAGGAAAAGGCTATAACAGCTTTAAAAAATCAGCTACGAATCTGAACTCACCTCAAAAGCGTGGAGTTTGTACTCGTGTTGGTACTATGACGCCGAAAAAACCAAACTCAGCACTTCGTAAATATGCACGTGTACGTTTAACGAATACGTTAGAGGTAAATGCATATATCCCGGGTGAAGGTCACAACCTTCAAGAACACAGTGTTGTTCTTCTTCGCGGCGGACGTGTAAAAGACTTACCAGGGGTACGTTATCATATCGTACGTGGTGCTCTTGATACAGCTGCAGTTAATGGTCGTATGCAAAGCCGTTCACTTTACGGTGCAAAACGCCCGAAAGAAAAAAAATAATTTAATCAATAATTTGACATTCGTCGAAAGGAGGAAAACACATGCCTCGTAAAGGTCCTGTTTCCAAACGTGACGTGTTACCAGATCCAATTTATAATTCGAAACTAGTAACTCGTTTAATCAATAAAATGATGGTTGATGGTAAAAGAGGTACTTCTCAAAAAATTCTATACGGAGCGTTTGAACTTGTAAAAGAACGTTCTGGTAAAGATGCATTAGAAGTATTCGAAGCTGCATTAACTAATGTAATGCCAGTTTTAGAGGTTCGTGCTCGTCGTGTTGGTGGTGCAAACTACCAAGTACCGGTTGAAGTACGTCCTGATCGCCGTTCAACTTTAGGTCTTCGCTACTTAGTTAACTATTCACGTCTTCGTGGAGAAAAAACGATGGAAGAACGTTTAGCTAACGAAATTCTTGATGCATCTAACAACACTGGTGCTTCAGTTAAGAAACGTGAAGATATGCACAAAATGGCGGAAGCTAACAAAGCATTCGCACACTATCGTTGGTAAGATTTACTTCAAATTGATACCCTAATCCGAAATTGGAAGGAGAAATACAATATGGCTAGAGAGTTCTCCTTAGAAAAAACACGTAATATCGGGATCATGGCTCACATCGATGCTGGTAAAACGACTACTACGGAGCGTATTCTTTATTACACTGGTAAAATCCACAAAATTGGGGAAACTCATGAAGGTGCATCACAAATGGACTGGATGGAGCAAGAACAAGAACGTGGTATTACAATCACTTCTGCTGCAACAACAGCTGCTTGGGATAACCACCGTGTAAATATCATCGATACACCTGGACACGTAGACTTCACAGTTGAAGTTGAACGTTCACTTCGTGTACTTGATGGTGCGGTTACAGTACTAGATGCACAATCTGGTGTTGAACCACAAACAGAAACAGTATGGCGCCAAGCTACAACTTACGGCGTACCACGTATTGTTTTCGTTAACAAAATGGATAAAACGGGCGCGGATTTCTTATATTCTGTAGGAACACTTCATGACCGTTTACAAGCTAATGCTCATCCAATTCAGTTACCAATTGGTGCTGAAGATCAGTTTAGTGGAATTATTGACTTAGTAACGATGAAAGCTACTATGTATGGTAACGACTTAGGTACAGATATCCAAGAAGTAGAAATTCCTGAAGAATACAAAGCGCAAGCTGAAGAATACCGTGAAAAACTAGTTGAAGCGGTAGCTGAACTTGACGAAGATTTGATGGAAAAATATCTTGGTGGAGAAGAAATTACGAACGAAGAATTAGTTAATGGTATCCGTAAAGGTACTTTAAACGTAGAATTCTATCCAGTAGTATGTGGTACTGCATTTAAAAACAAAGGTGTCCAAAAAGTTCTTGACGCAGTTGTAGCTTACCTTCCATCACCACTTGATATTCCTGCTATGAAAGGTATCGATCCAGATACTGAAGAAGAAGTTGAACGTCATTCAGATGATTCAGAGCCATTCTCTGCTTTAGCATTTAAAGTAATGACTGACCCTTATGTTGGTAAGCTAACATTCTTCCGTGTGTATTCTGGTACTCTACAAGCGGGTTCGTATGTACAAAACTCTACAAAAGGTAAGCGTGAGCGTGTAGGACGTATTCTACAAATGCATGCTAACTCTCGTGAAGAAATCTCAGAAGTGCACTCTGGAGATATCGCAGCGGCTGTAGGTTTAAAAGATACAACTACTGGTGATACACTATGTGATGAAAAAGCTCTAGTAATTCTAGAATCTATGGAATTCCCAGAACCAGTTATCTCACTATCAGTTGAACCAAAAACAAAAGCAGACCAAGATAAAATGGGTCAAGCTTTACAAAAACTTTCTGAAGAAGATCCAACATTCCGCGTGCATACTGACCAAGAAACTGGCCAAGTAATCATCGCAGGTATGGGTGAACTTCACCTTGACATCTTAGTTGACCGTATGCGTCGTGAATTTAAAGTAGATGCTAACGTGGGTGCTCCACAAGTATCTTACCGTGAAACTTTCCGCTCTTCAGCTGAAGTCGAAGGTAAATTCGTTCGCCAATCTGGTGGACGTGGACAATTCGGACACGTTTGGATTGAATTCTCTCCAAACGAAGAAGGAAAAGGATTTGAGTTTGAAAATGCAATCGTTGGTGGGGTAGTACCACGTGAATATATTCCAGCTGTTGAAGCGGGTCTTCGTGACTCACTTGACAATGGGGTAATTGCAGGGTTCCCATTAATCGATATTAAAGCTAGATTATTCGACGGATCATACCATGATGTTGACTCGAATGAGATGGCATTTAAAATTGCAGCATCTATGGCATTGAAAAATGCTGTATCTAAAGTAAACCCAGCGCTTCTTGAGCCAATCATGAAAGTAGAAGTTGTTATTCCTGAAGAATATTTAGGAGACATCATGGGTGATATCACGTCTCGTCGTGGTCGCGTTGAAGGTATGGATGCTCGTGGTAACGCACAAGTAGTACGTGCAATGGTTCCACTTGCTGAAATGTTCGGATATGCAACGTCTTTACGTTCTAACACGCAAGGACGCGGAGTATTCTCTATGGTATTTGATCACTATGAAGATGTTCCAAAATCAATTTCGGAAGAAATTATTAAAAAACATAAAGGTGAATAATTGATATTTCACCAAAATTAAAGTATAACTATTTTATAGAGTATAAAAGATAGGGGGACGTACGCCCTCTACCTTTTATCATAAAAAATCATACAATTACTGAGGAGGATCTCTCTAATGGCTAAAGAAAAATTTGACCGTTCAAAAACGCATGCTAATATTGGTACAATCGGACACGTTGACCATGGTAAAACAACTCTAACTGCTGCTATCGCAACAGTTCTTTCAAAAAAAATGGGTGGTACAGCTAGATCATACGCTGACATCGATAACGCACCTGAAGAAAAAGAACGCGGTATCACTATCAATACTTCACACGTTGAGTATGAAACAGCTTCTCGTCACTACGCTCACGTAGACTGCCCAGGACATGCTGACTATGTTAAAAACATGATCACAGGTGCAGCTCAAATGGACGGCGGTATCTTAGTAGTATCTGCTGCTGATGGCCCAATGCCACAAACTCGTGAACATATCCTTCTTTCACGTCAAGTAGGTGTTCCTTACCTAGTTGTATTCATGAACAAATGTGATATGGTTGATGACGAAGAACTTCTTGAATTAGTTGAAATGGAAATTCGTGACCTTCTTTCTGAATACGATTTCCCAGGCGACGACATTCCAGTAATCAAAGGTTCTGCTCTTAAAGCTCTTGAAGGCGAAGCTGATTGGGAAGAAAAAATCGTTGAATTAATGGACGCTGTTGATAGCTATATCCCAACTCCAGAACGTCAAACTGACAAACCATTCATGATGCCAGTTGAGGATGTATTCTCAATCACTGGTCGTGGAACAGTTGCAACTGGCCGTGTTGAACGTGGTCAAGTTAAAATTGGTGACGTTGTAGACATCATCGGTATTACTGAAGAAGCAAAATCAACTACTGTAACAGGTGTTGAAATGTTCCGTAAACTTCTTGACTATGCAGAAGCTGGTGACAACATCGGTGCTCTACTTCGTGGGGTTGCTCGTGAAGACATCCAACGTGGTCAAGTATTAGCTAAACCAGGTTCAATTACACCACACACAGACTTCAAAGCTGAAGTTTATGTTCTTTCAAAAGAAGAGGGTGGACGTCATACTCCATTCTTCTCTAACTACCGCCCACAGTTCTACTTCCGTACAACTGACGTAACAGGCGTTTGTAACTTACCAGAAGGCGTAGAAATGGTTATGCCTGGAGATAACATCGAAATGACTGTTTCTCTAATCTCTCCAATCGCTCTTGAAGAAGGTACAAAATTCTCTATCCGTGAGGGTGGACGTACTGTAGGCGCTGGTGTAGTTGCTACTATCACTAAATAATTTATAATTTAACTTCTAAAATCCATCTCGTGACGACGAGATGGATTTTTTTGTGCTTCTAGGAAAGAATAAATTCTATAGTATGTGGATACTTTCACCATAAAGTATAGGGAATGATGGAACATAATATAGAGATACTGCGAGGTAACCGCTAGGATTTCCGCTGCAGGGCGGACGCTTTCCACGGGGTGAGCGATGAGCCTTCACCGAAAATCAATGGAAATTGCTAAATTATTGAGATCCCATATTAACAATAAATGGTTGAACGAGACAATAACCACTGCGAACGCGACAATCTCGCCTTTGAACACGACAAACTAGTCGAGTGGATGCCGACCAGGCGTGTTCGACGAACTTTAAGATATATAATTCCTATAATAGGTCTGAATTATAGTTGTCTCACATTGAGTAAAGAGCCATTTTGAGAATTGGTTGCTTTCGTAGTAGAACTTGTTGCTCCCAGTGATCGGTTGGTTGCCCTAAGCCACTTATTGGATACACATGGTCGAAAAACTGTATAAAATTATGTTTTTAGCCAGTCGATACTGAGTAATTTAGCGAAAATCCTGCGGTCACCTAATAGGTCTTTTACGTCGCACTTTCCCTATATTGTGCACTATACTTTTTTGTACTTAAAAATAGTGTAAACTGGTTGTAAGAGGTGGAGTCTAATGAATGCACAAATCTTGTTAATTGAAGATGATCAACTAATATTTGAAATGATTAAAGAGCGATTTGTTCAGTGGTCGTTTGATGTAATTCGCCCAAATGACTTTCAAAACGTGATGCATGATTTTATTGAACAAAAACCACAATTAGTAATTATTGATATACAATTACCGGCCTATGATGGCTTCCATTGGTGTAGAGAAATTCGGCATATATCAAAAGTGCCGATTATTTTCTTATCTTCTCGAGATCATCCGATGGATATGATTATGGCGATGCAGATGGGGGCAGATGATTTTGTACAAAAGCCATTTAATATGGACGTACTGCTTGCGAAGGTACAGGCATTATTACGGCGAACATATGATTATCAGGAAGAGAAATTGGATATTAGTAATTGGAATGGGGCAATCATTGACTTTGCTAAAAGTGAAGTTAGAAAGCAGGATAGATTAGTAGAACTTACGAAAAATGAGCTTTTTGTATTGCGTATTCTATTAAAATCTGTGGATGCAATCGTTTCTCGTGAGGAGTTAATGCGGGAGCTTTGGGATGATGAGCGATTTGTAAATGATAATACGCTATCTGTAAATGTGAATAGGTTGCGCTTAAAGCTAGAGGAAATTGGATTGAAAGAAGTTATCCTAACGAAAAAAGGACTAGGCTATATGGCAATTACGAAAGAGGGGTAAAGTTATTTGTTCATTTTGTATGTAAAAGAAAGAAAAGCATGGATTCTCTTTTTTATAGGCTTGCAAATTTGGCTGAACATCTTATTAACTTTAGATATCGCTTTTCAAGACGTTGCTATTCTTTATATAAACCTTGTGTATATAATAGCTTTCCTACTATTCCTTTTGTGGAGGTATAGAAAAGAGACAACTTTTTATAAAGAATTGGAAGAAAGTGCAACGTTCGATTCTCTTCCAAGAGGTGAGTCTAGCTTTGAAAAGAAAATTACAAGTATTATGGAAGAACTAATATTAGTAAATAACGAAGAATTGAATCAATTGAAAGTGGGGCATTTAGAAGAGAATGATCGGATTTTAGCATGGATTCATGAGGTGAAAACTCCATTGACTGGCATGAGACTCATAATCGATGCTGTACCGGAACCTTTATTGCGTGAAAAACTAGAGCTAGAGTGGTTAAGAATTCATTTATTGTTAGATCAGCAACTACACCATACAAGACTGCCTTCTTTAGAAAAGGATTATGTAGTAGAGTCTGTCTCACTTCAAAGATTAATACATAAAGAAATCAAAGAACTGCAGGCATGGTGTATGCAAAAAGGAATTGGTTTTGAAATTGATCTTTTGCAAGAAGAAGTGCTAACCGATCAAAAATGGTTAGCGTTTATCCTTCGCCAATTGTTATCAAATGCGGTTAAGTATAGTAATCCAGATAAAGAAGTTCACATTTTCTCTAGAAAAGACGAAGCAGGTCATACAATTTTGACGGTAAAAGACTTTGGAAGTGGAATAACGAAGGCAGACCTACCGCGTATATTTGAAAAGTCATTTACCGGCACAACGGGGAGAAATACTGCTGCTTCAACTGGAATGGGACTGTATTTAACGAAAAAAGCTGCCGATAAATTGGGAATACGAATAATAGTAGAATCTAAAATGGAGGAAGGCTCCTCATTTTCACTACAGTTTCCTTTAAAAAATGAAATGAGTAAAATAACGAGTAGGTGACAAAATTGTCATCTACTCTATTCGTTTGTCATGTAAATCGAACGATTAAAAGAATAAAAAGCCTTACACTAGGATTAATACTATGTAGGAGGTAAATACATGACTATTTTGAGCGGACGTAAAATAAGAAAAGTGTATGGGAAAAAGTCAACGGCACAAGAAGTATTAAAAGGTATAGATATGGAAGTGCAAGAAGGAGAATTTGTTGGCATTATGGGGCCGTCGGGTTCCGGGAAGACGACGTTACTAAATGTACTAGCTTCTATTGATAAAGCGACGGAGGGTGTCATCGAGATTAGTGGCCATAATTTACGGACGATGAAAGAACGCGAACTATCTAACTTCCGTCGGGAGCAATTAGGTTTCATATTCCAAGACTACAATCTGTTAGATACATTAACGGTCAAAGAAAATATACTATTGCCACTTTCCATTAGTAATATTTCGAAAAAAGAAGCGGAAGCACGTTTCCAAGATCTTACTAAAACATTAGGTATTGATGATCTTGCAAACAAATATCCAAACGAAATATCAGGAGGACAAAAACAAAGAACATCGGCTGCCCGTGCATTAATCAGTAACCCTTCGGTAGTGTTTGCCGATGAGCCGACAGGAGCGCTAGATTCTAAAGCGGCTACTGCACTGCTTAGTAACCTAGAGAAAATCAATCTTGATAAAAAAGTAACGATTATGATGGTTACGCATGATGCGGTTGCTGCGAGCTTCTGTTCACGTGTGTTATTCCTAAAAGATGGTCAACTATATACAGAGCTTTATAAAGGTGAAAAAGACCGAACGCGTTTTTTCCAAGAAATTATGAGTACGCAAGGTGTACTTGGTGGTGATGGCTATGACGCTTAGTCAGTTAGTTCTTCGAAGCATGAAGAAAAACATTAAATATTATTATTTATATTTCTTTGCACTAATATTCAGTGTAACGCTTTACTTTTCTTTTGTTACTTTGCAATACAACCCTAGTGTAGTAGATGTATCGCAAGGGGTAAAGATTGCTGCTGGTTTAAAAGCCGCTTCGTATATATTATTATTTGTAGTAGTGTTTTTTGTTCTGTATGCCAATCTCCTGTTTATGAAACGTAGAAGTAAAGAAATTGGGCTCTACCAGTTAATAGGGATGTCGAAAGGGCTTGTGACAAGGTTATTAGTGCTTGAGAATACGATTCTATGGGTTAGTGCACTTGCCATAGGTGTCGGACTTGGTTTTTTAACTTCTAGAATTTTTGGGATGGTTTTGCTGCGCATTTTAGAAAAAGATGTGTTAGTTCAGTTAATATTCTCGGTTGAAGCATTGCAAATGACCATTTTCGTGTTTTTGGTGTTATTGATCGTAGTATTGATCCAGACTGCAATCGGTATCCGACGGGTGTCGTTACTTGCGTTGTTTACGGCAAATGCAACAGCGGATGTGAAAGTGAAGCGATTTAGTGGACTACAAATGTTACTCGGCTTCATTGGTCTTTTATTAATTGGTTATGGGTATTACTTGTCTACTACATTGTTCGATTTAGATAGTGATAATGTCAATATGCTTTTTTATAAAATGATCGCTATTTTAGGTTCAACAATTGGAGGAACGTTTTTTGTTTTTCGATTTTCAGTAGCGTTTATATTGAATTTAATTCGAAAACAGAAAAGGGGCCATTTGTCTATACAGGATGTATTATCTTTATCGCCAATCATGCATCGAATGAAATCGAATGCAATGTCACTAACTGTAATTACAGTTATATCTGCTACAGCTTTAGGTATTCTTTGTTTGTCGTATATCTCCTATTACTCGGCAGGTTCATCGGCAAAACAAAATATACCTTTTGATTATATTCTTATGAATGACCAAGGCGAGGCATTTATAGAGCGATTGAATGAGGAAAAAATAGAGTTTACACAAACGGATATCGAATTATTGAATGTGGAAGTCGATACGGCAGATATCTACGCTAATGATATGCCAGCGGGATTAAGTATGGTATATAAAGGGCCGATGATTATCTCAAAGCTAAGTGATATGCAAAAGGTAATGCCGGAGCTCTCATTAAAAGCAGGGGAAGGGTATATCACAGGATATAGTAATATGATGTCAGAAATAGTGAAACTGGAAGAAAATAAACCAGTACAGCTAACGACATCAGACGGAGAAGAAGCTATTACAATTAAAGAAATTAAATCGGATTCTTTGCTTGTCTATTACCTAACTGGTGCCGGCATGTCAATAGTTGTAAGGGATGATCAATTTGAAAAGCTGAAAGCGGACGCTATAATCAGCGAGCAAACTGGATGGAAAAAACAAGTTGGTATTGATTTGGCGGATAGAGCGCAGTTAAAAGAAGTGCAAGCGTTATACGAGGAGACAACCAATAATGGTCATTTTGAAGTGACTAAAGATGACGGCGTAATTGATAGTGTCAACATGGATTCGCAAGAAGCATATAGATTGTCGATGCTAGATATGTTTGGACTAGTGATCTTCGTAACTGGATTCTTAGGCTTAGCGTTTTTGATGACTACAGGCAGTATTCTTTACTTTAAACAAATGACGGAAGCGGAAGAAGAAAAAGCTTCCTATACAGTGCTTCGGAAAATTGGTTTCACTACAAATGAGTTGATGAAAGGAATTTATAAAAAGCAGTTATTTAACTTCGGCGTTCCATTAGTCATTGGTTTAGCGCATAGCTACTTTGCGGTTAAGTCGGGTTGGATGTTATTTGGTACAGAACTCGTAGCACCTTTACTAATTACGATGGGGATTTATGTAGTTTTATATTCGATCTTTGCATTTCTTTCTATAGGTTACTATAGAAAAGTTGTAAATGAATCATTGTAATGGTTAATTATGAACGAGAGCCTCTTTGTTTTCAAAACAAGGAGGCTTTTTCCATTGACATTTAGCCCAAGAAGAATTAAACTTTCATTTGTTAGTAATCTAGTGTGTGAAAGCGAGTGTTTTTATGAATGCAGTATTAGTTGCAGTATGTGTCATGTTAATTTTGAGTTTACTACGTATTAATGTTGTATTCTCGTTAATTATAGGTGCCCTGGTAGGAGGGCTTACAGCAGGTTTATCTGTTGCCGAAACGATTGAAGCATTTACAGGTGGGTTAGGTGCTGGAGCAACTATAGCTTTAAGTTATGGATTGCTAGGAGGATTTGCAGTTGCTATCTCCAGAACGGGGATACCAGACTTATTAGTAATAGCAATTTTAAAGCTAGTAAAAAGAAAGGGAGATTCAAATAAAACGGGTTTTGTAAAAGCGCTAGTCTTCTTATTGCTATTATTAATGGCTGTGTTTTCACAGAACTTAATCCCAATCCATATCGCATTTATTCCTTTGTTAGTACCACCAATATTAAAAGTATTGAACATGTTACGGGTGGACCGAAGAATGATTGCCTGTATATTAGCATTTGGTTTAATAACCCCGTATATGTTCCTGCCATATGGCTTTGGTGCGATTTATCAAGATATCGTTGCTACTCAGATAGGGCTATCTGGTCTAGAGGTATCATTAAGTGATATTCCTAAAGCGATGGCTTTTCCTGCACTAGGAATGGTATTTGGATTGATGTCTGCCTTTGTTTTATACCGGAAGCCAAGAAACTATAAACAAGAGGAAGTAGAGGTAAGCGAATTAGAAGTAGAAGTAAAAAGGAGTAGTATCCTCTTCACCATTATTTCTTTGTTGGCAGCACTATTTGTTCAAGTGAATACAGACTCGATGATTGCAGGTGCACTTGCTGGTATCGTGGTTCTTTATATTAGTGGGGCACTTAAAAGGAAAGAAGCAGATGTCCTATTAACGGAAGGTATGCGCATGATGGCCTTTGTTGGGTTCGTGATGATTACAGCAAATGGCTTTGCGTCAGTTATCAATGCAACAGGACATATCGAGAGCTTGGTTGAAGCTTCTTCAAATCTGTTAGCAGGTAATGTGAGTATAGCAGTATTAATCATGCTAATTATCGGTTTAGTTGTGACGATGGGAATAGGATCTTCTTTTGCAACTATTCCTATTATCGCCGCTATCTTTGTACCGCTTGCAATGGAACTTGGGCTAAGTCCTTTAGCGACAATTGCTTTAATAGGTACTGCAGGAGCTTTAGGTGATGCTGGTTCACCAGCTTCCGACTCGACACTTGGACCTACCGCGGGATTAAATGTAGATGGACAGCATAATCATATTTGGGATACTTGTGTCCCGACTTTTCTTTGTTACAACATTCCTCTCGTCCTCTTTGGGTGGATAGCGATTGTATTTGTTCTATAATACTTAGTGGAAGGATATCTCTATAGAAGAGATATCCTTTTTCATGTCATAGATGAAAGGACATATTCCAAAAATTTCATTAACCTTATCAGTTGCCATTTTCACTAGAATTTTATATACTAGACATCGGCTTAGAAAAACATATATATATAATTAAAAAGAAGTGCTGTTAAAACATTTTAAAAGAATTTCGCTAAAACACTTGCGAAATCTTTTTTTATTGTATATAATGTTGTAGTTGGTCTTTGACTGCGATGAAGCGAGAGGTTACCGACACACCCGGCCGCTTTGCCATGGCGAGTGATTGGAAAATTTTCGTGGAGAATGTCTAGAAAATAGGCGAGAAGGAGGGAAAATAATGGCAAAACAAAAAATTCGTATCCGTTTGAAAGCGTATGATCACAGAATCCTTGATCAATCTGCTGAGAAAATTGTGGAAACTGCTAAACGTTCAGGTGCAAGTGTATCAGGTCCGATTCCACTTCCAACTGAGAAGTCGACGTACACAATTCTTCGTGCTGTTCACAAGTACAAAGATTCTCGTGAACAATTCGAAATGCGTACGCATAAACGTCTGATCGATATCGTTAACCCAACACCACAAACTGTTGATGCGTTAATGAAGCTTGATTTACCATCTGGCGTTGATATTGAAATCAAACTTTAATGGTAAAAAAATAAAACAACAAATTATAATAGGAGGTGTGACGGATGACCAAAGGAATCTTAGGTAGAAAAATCGGTATGACGCAAGTATTTGCTGAGAACGGTGACTTAATCCCTGTAACTGTAATTGAAGCTACTCCAAACGTAGTACTTCAAAAGAAAACAGTTGAAACAGACGGTTACGAAGCAATTCAGTTAGGATTTGAAGATAAGCGCGAAAAGCTTTCTAACAAACCTGCTAAAGGGCACGTAGCAAAAGCGAGCACTGCTCCTAAGCGCTTCATCCGCGAATTCCGCGGCTTGGAAACAGCTAATTACGAAGTTGGTCAAGAAGTCAACGTAGAAAGTTTTGCAGAAGGCGATGTAATTGATGTAACAGGTGTTACTAAAGGTAAAGGTTTCCAAGGTGTTATTAAACGCCACGGACAATCTCGTGGACCAATGGCCCATGGATCTCGTTACCACCGTCGTCCAGGTTCAATGGGGCCAGTTGCTCCGAACCGTGTATTTAAACAAAAGAAATTACCTGGTCAAATGGGTGGGCATGTAGTGACAATCCAAAACTTACACATCGTAAGAGTGGATGCTGAACGCAACCTACTTCTTGTAAAAGGTAATGTTCCTGGTTCTCGTAAATCATTAGTAGTTGTAAAAGCTGCTATTAAATCGAAATAATCTCTTAAAGAAAGGAGGAAACAGGAATGGCAAAAGTATCTTTATTAAATCAAGCAGGAACTTCTGTTGGTGAAATCGAGTTAAACGATAAAGTTTTCGGTATCGAACCAAACGAAGCTGTTTTATTTGAAGCTATCATTGCTCAACGCGCTTCACTTCGTCAAGGTAATCACAAAGTGAAAAACCGTTCTGAAGTAGCTGGTGGTGGACGTAAACCATGGCGTCAAAAAGGAACAGGTCGTGCTCGTCAAGGGTCGATCCGCTCTCCACAATGGCGTGGCGGTGGTGTTGTATTCGGTCCAACTCCACGTAGCTATAGCTATAAATTACCTAAAAAAGTACGTCGTCTAGCACTTCTTTCAGCTCTTTCATCTAAAGCGCGTGAAGAAAGCATCGTAGTACTAGAAGGTTTGGCTTTTGATGCACCAAAAACAAAAGAATTCGTGAAAGTGTTATCTAACCTTTCTATCGATAAAAAAGCGTTATTCGTAACTGCTGATTTAGATGAAAACGTAGCATTAGCTGCACGTAACATCCCTGGAATCACAGTTGTGTCTGCAACAKGCATTAACGTATTAGATTTAGTAGGACACGAAAAATTAGTGTTAACTAAATCTGCAGTAGAAAAAGTTGAGGAGGTGCTTGGATAATGGAAGCACGTGATATTATTAAACGTCCGGTCATTACCGAGCGTTCTTCTGAAATAATGGCAGATAAAAAGTACACTTTCGAAGTGGACACTCGCGCTAACAAAACACAAGTTAAATATGCAGTTGAAGAAATCTTTGGAGTAGATGTTGAAAAAGTGAACATCATGAACTACAAAGGGAAATTCAAACGTGTAGGTAAATTTGGTGGATATACAAACAAACGCCGTAAAGCGATTGTTACATTAACTCTAGATAGCAAAGAAATCGAATTATTCGAGATCTAAATCTTATAAAAACAAATCAATACTCAAGAAGGAGGGAATACAATGGCGATTAGAAAGTATAAACCAACGACAAACGGACGTCGTAACATGACATCGTTAGATTACGCAGAAATCACAACAGACAAACCTGAGAAATCACTTCTTGCTCCTGTGACGCGTAAAGGCGGCCGTAACAATCAAGGTAAAATTACTGTTCGTCATCATGGTGGTGGACACAAACGTCAATACCGTATCATTGATTTCAAACGAAACAAAGATGGTATTGAAGGCCGTGTAGCTACTATTGAATATGATCCAAACCGCACTGCGAATATCGCATTGATTAACTATGTGGATGGGGAAAAACGTTACATCCTAGCTCCTAAAGGCTTAGAAGTTGGAATGACAGTTGTGTCAGGTCCAGAAGCTGATATTAAAGTAGGAAACGCTCTTCCATTAGAAAACATTCCAATGGGTTCTACAATCCATAACATTGAAATGAAACCTGGTAAAGGTGGTCAGCTAGTACGTTCTGCTGGTACATCTGCTCAATTACTTGGTAAAGAAGGTAAATACGTAATCGTACGTTTACAATCTGGTGAAGTTCGTTTAATCCTAGGTGTTTGCCGTGCAACTATCGGTGAAGTAGGAAACGAACAACATGAACTAGTAAACATTGGTAAAGCAGGACGTTCTCGTTGGTTAGGTAAACGCCCAACTGTACGTGGATCTGTAATGAACCCTAACGATCACCCACACGGTGGTGGTGAAGGACGTACGCCAATCGGTCGTAAGTCACCTATGTCTCCATGGGGTAAACCAACTCTTGGATACAAAACTCGTAGCAAGAAAAACAAATCCGACAAACTTATCATTCGTCGTCGTAAAAAATAATGTGGTTTACTACGGTTCAAAGAACGGACCGTGGTGTAATCACGAAAGGGAGGATTCAGCATGGGTCGTAGCTTGAAAAAAGGACCTTTCGCAGACGATCATTTACTTAAAAAGGTCGATGCACAAAAGGATTCTGAGAAAAAACAAGTGATTAAGACTTGGTCTCGCCGTTCAACAATTTTCCCTACTTTTATCGGATTAACAATCGCAGTATATGATGGACGTAAACATGTCCCTGTATACGTGACTGAAGATATGGTAGGTCATAAACTAGGCGAGTTTGCACCAACACGCGCTTATAAAAGTCATGGTGCAGATGATAAGAAAACAAGACGCTAATTTGAGAGGAGGTCATTCAAATGTCACAAGCAAAAGCTATTGCTAAAACGGTGCGCATTGCTCCTCGTAAAGTAAGATTAGTCGTAGATTTAATCAGAGGAAAGCAAGTTGGTGAAGCAGTTGCGATTTTACAACTTACTCCAAAAACAGCATCACCTGTTGTTGAGAAAGTATTAAAATCTGCAGTTGCGAACGCTGAGCACAATTATGATTTAGATATTAACAACCTAGTTGTTTCTGAAATTTTTGTTGACGAAGGTCCAACATTAAAACGTTTCCGTCCACGTGCACAAGGTCGTGCAAGTGCGATTAACAAACGTACTAGCCACATCACTGTAGTGGTATCTGAGAAGAAGGAGGGATAATTCGTGGGTCAAAAAGTACATCCAATAGGATTACGAGTAGGTATTATTCGTGACTGGGAGTCAAAATGGTACGCTGGTAAAGACTATGCAACTCTACTTCACGAAGACTTGAAAATTCGTAAATACATTGAAACTCGTTTAAATGATGCATCTGTTTCTAAAGTAGAAATCGAACGCGCAGCTAAACGTGTTAACATTACAATTCACACTGCGAAACCAGGTATGGTAATCGGTAAAGGTGGTACGGAAGTTGAAGCACTTCGTAAACACTTAAACGATCTTACTGGCAAGCGTGTACACATCAACATCGTAGAAATTAAAAGAGCTGACTTAGATGCTAAATTAGTAGCAGAAAGTATTGCACGCCAACTAGAAGGCCGCGTATCTTTCCGTCGTGCTCAAAAACAAGCAATTCAACGCACAATGCGTGCTGGCGCTAAAGGTATTAAAACTCAAGTATCTGGACGTCTTGGCGGCGCTGACATCGCGCGTGCTGAACACTATAGTGAAGGAACTGTACCACTTCATACATTACGTGCTGACATTGATTATGCACATGCTGAAGCTGACACTACTTATGGTAAGCTAGGCGTTAAAGTATGGATCTATCGTGGGGAAGTCCTTCCAGTGAAGAAGAACTCTGAGGAAGGAGGCAAATAATATGTTAATGCCTAAACGCGTTAAATATCGTCGTGAACACCGCGGAAAAATGCGTGGTGAAGCGAAAGGCGGCAAAGAAGTATCATTCGGTGAATTTGGTTTACAAGCAACTGAAGCAAGCTGGATTACTAGCCGTCAAATTGAAGCATCTCGTATTGCAATGACACGTTACATGAAACGTGGCGGTAAAGTTTGGATTAAAATATTCCCGCATAAACCTTACACGAAAAAACCTCTTGAGGTTCGTATGGGTTCCGGTAAAGGTGCTCCTGAAGGTTGGGTAGCTGTAGTAAAACCAGGAAAAATTATGTTTGAAATCGCTGGTGTATCTGAAGAGATAGCTCGTGAAGCGCTACGCTTAGCATCACATAAGCTTCCTGTGAAATGTAAGATAGTTAAACGTCAAGAAATTGGTGGTGAATCTAATGAAAGCTAATGACATCCGTGAACTTACTACTGCAGAAATAGAACAAAAGGTAAAATCACTGAAAGAAGAGCTTTTCAACCTGCGCTTCCAATTGGCGACTGGTCAATTAGAAAACACAGCTCGCATTCGTGAAGTACGTAAAGCGATTGCGCGTATGAAAACTGTGGTACGCGAAAGAGAAATCAGTGCAAACAACTGATAAAGGAGGTTTTCAGGCATGACTGAGCGTAATCAACGCAAAGTATACACAGGCCGTGTAGTTTCAGACAAAATGGATAAAACAATCACTGTTTTAGTTGAAACTCATAAAAAACATAAGTTATACGGTAAACGTGTTAAATACTCGAAGAAATTCAAAACTCATGATGAGCAAAACGAAGCCCAAATCGGAGATATCGTCCGCATTATGGAAACTCGTCCGTTATCAGCTACAAAACGTTTCCGCCTATTGGAAGTTGTAGAAAAAGCGGTTATTATCTAATAATAAATTTCGGAACTAATTCATTCCGAAGGGAGGTTACCTAAGTGATCCAACAAGAAACTCGTATGAAAGTTGCTGACAACTCAGGTGCACGTGAAGTTTTAACAATCAAAGTACTTGGTGGTACTGGACGTAAGACTGCTAATATCGGCGATATCGTCGTATGTACAGTTAAGAAAGCAACACCAGGTGGCGTTGTCAAGAAAGGTGACGTCGTTAAAGCTGTAATCGTTCGCACAAAAAGCGGCGTACGCCGTAAAGACGGTACTTATATCAAATTTGATGAAAACGCATGTGTTATTATCAAAGACGATAAAGGGCCGCGTGGAACTCGTATTTTCGGACCTGTTGCGCGTGAACTACGTGACAGCAACTTCATGAAAATCGTATCTTTAGCTCCAGAAGTTCTTTAATTTACATGAAAGTGCCAATCAAGGAGGTGCGACAGAATGCATGTTAAAAAAGGCGACAAAGTAATGGTAATCTCAGGTAAAGACAAAGGGAAAACAGGTGTTATCCTAGCTTCTTTTCCTAAGAAAGACCGTGTGTTAGTTGAAGGTGTAAACATCATCAAAAAACATATGAAGCCAAATCAAGTTAATCCGCAAGGAGGAATTGTAAGCCAAGAGGCTGCAATTCACGTATCGAATGTTATGTTAATCGACCCTAAAACTGGCGAGCCGACTCGCGTAGGTTATAAAGTAGAAGATGGCAAAAAAGTTCGTGTTGCGAAAAAATCCGGTGAAATCATTAAATAAGTAAAAAGAAGGGAGGTACACACATGAACCGCCTAAAAGACAAATATCTTAAGGAAGTTTCTCCTGCTCTTATGAGCAAGTTTGAATATAAGTCAGTGATGCAAGTACCTAAAGTTGATAAAATTGTTATCAACATGGGTGTGGGTGATGCTGTATCTAATACAAAAGCACTTGACGCTGCTGTTGAAGAATTACAAATTATCTCAGGTCAAAAACCTGTAGTTACGAAAGCTAAAAAATCGATCGCTGGTTTCCGTCTTCGTGAAGGAATGCCAATCGGAGCAAAAGTTACATTACGTGGAGAGCGTATGTATGACTTTTTGGATAAACTAATTGCTATCTCTCTTCCACGTGTACGTGACTTCCGTGGTGTTTCTAAAAAAGCATTTGACGGTCGCGGTAACTACACACTAGGAGTAAAAGAGCAATTAATTTTCCCTGAAATCGATTATGATAAAGTTTCGAAAGTACGCGGTATGGACATCGTAATTGTAACAACTGCGAACTCTGACGAAGAAGCTCGTGAGTTATTAACACAATTCGGTATGCCATTCCAAAAGTAAAATAAGGGAGGCGAAAACGTGGCTAAAAAATCAATGATCGTTAAACAACAACGTACGCCAAAGTTCCAAGTGCAAGGCTACACACGCTGTGAGCGTTGTGGACGTCCGCACTCCGTATTACGTAAATTTAAGCTTTGCCGTATTTGTTTCCGTGAACTTGCATATAAAGGACAAATTCCTGGCGTTAAAAAAGCAAGCTGGTAAACCCCTATAAATGGGAAGGAGGTAAATGTAATGACAATGTCAGATCCAATTGCAGATATGCTTACACGCATTCGTAATGCTAACATGGTTCGTCACGAGAAATTGGAAGTTCCTGCTTCAAACATGAAAAAGGAAATCGCTGAAATTTTAAAACGCGAAGGTTTCGTGCGTGATGTAGAATTAGTAGAAGATAGCAAACAAGGTATCATCCGTATCTTCTTAAAATATGGTCAAAACGATGAGCGCGTTATTACTGGTTTGAAACGTATTTCAAAACCTGGTCTACGCGTTTACGCAAAAACAAACGAAGTGCCTAAAGTACTTAACGGTTTAGGAATTGCTTTAGTTTCTACTTCAAATGGTTTATTAACAGATAAAGAAGCTCGCGCTAAACAAGTTGGCGGAGAAATCGTAGCTTACGTTTGGTAATAATCAACAAACGAATGGAGGTGCAACAAAATGTCTCGAGTAGGTAAAAAACCAATAGAGGTTCCTGCAGAAGTTACTGTGACAGTTAACGCTGACAATACAGTAGTAGTAAAAGGACCAAAAGGTGAATTAACAAATTCTTTTAACCAAGATATTAAAATTGAGCAAGAAGGTAATGTGATTACATTAGTACGTCCTTCAGAGTCTAAAGAACACCGTACGATCCATGGTACTACACGTGCTTTATTAGCAAATATGGTTACTGGTGTATCACAAGGATTTGAACGTGGACTTGAATTAGTTGGGGTTGGTTACCGTGCACAACTACAAGGTACTAAACTTGTACTTAACGTAGGGTACTCTCATCCAGTTGAATTCACTCCTGAAGACGGAGTAGTAGTTGAAGTTCCTTCTAATACAAAAATTATCGTTCGCGGTATTAACAAAGAACGTGTTGGTGCTTTAGCATCTAACATTCGTCAAGTTCGTCCACCAGAGCCTTACAAAGGTAAAGGTATTCGTTATGAAGGCGAAGTTGTACGCCGCAAAGAAGGTAAAACAGGTAAATAATGCATTACGCATTAGAAAGGAGTGACCACTGTGATTACGAAACAAGACAAAAATCAAGTTCGTAAGAAACGTCATGCACGTGTTCGTACAAAAATCACGGGTACTACTGAACGTCCTCGTTTAAATGTATTCCGTTCTAATAAACATATTTACGCACAACTTATCGATGATTCACAAGGTGTAACAATCGTAAGTGCGTCTACTATGGATAAAGACTTTAATGGTACAGCTGGAAATCTTGAAGCTGCTACATTAATCGGTGAAACAATCGCAAAACGCGCTGTTGAAAAGAACATCAAATCTGTTGTATTCGACCGTGGCGGTTACTTATATCATGGACGTGTTAAAGCGTTAGCTGAAGCTGCACGTGAAAACGGCTTAGAATTTTAAGAAGAAGGAGGGACATATTTCATGCGTGGTATTGACCCAAACAAACTTGAACTTGAAGAACGCGTAGTAACGATTAACCGTGTTGCTAAAGTTGTAAAAGGTGGACGTCGTTTCCGATTTACTGCATTAGTAGTAGTAGGAGATAAAGACGGACATGTTGGATTTGGTACTGGTAAAGCTCAAGAGGTTCCAGATGCAATCCGTAAAGCAGTTGAAGATGCAAAGAAAAACTTAGTAGAAGTACCAAGAGTTGGAGGAACTACTCCTCACCAAATTATTGGACGCTTCGGAGCTGGCTCTGTTCTAGTTAAACCTGCTGCACCTGGTACAGGTGTTATCGCTGGTGGACCTGTTCGTGCGGTTCTAGAATTAGCTGGTATTACAGACATTCTTTCTAAATCACTTGGATCTAACACACCTATTAACATGGTTCGTGCTACAATCCAAGGTTTAACTGAACTAAAACGTGCTGAGGACGTTGCTAAATTACGTGGTAAATCAGTAGAAGAACTGTTAGGATAAGGGGGGAAATTGACAATGGCAACTAAATTAGAAATCACCCTTACTAAAAGCTTGATTGGTACAAAACCAAATCAACGCAAAACAGCTGAAGCCCTTGGACTACGTAAAATGCATCAAACAGTAGAGCACCAAGACAATGTTGCTATCCGCGGGATGGTTGGCAAAGTAGCTCACTTAGTAACTGTCAAAGAAATTTAAGGTTTATTTTAAGAATAAGGAGGTGCCACCATATGAAACTTCATGAGTTAAAACCAGCAGAAGGATCTCGTTCTACACGTAACCGCGTAGGTCGTGGTACCGGTTCTGGTAATGGTAAAACTGCAGGTAGAGGTCATAAAGGTCAAAATTCTCGTTCGGGCGGTGGAGTTCGTCCAGGATTTGAGGGCGGTCAAAACCCATTGTTCCGTCGTCTACCAAAACGTGGATTCACGAACATTAATCGTAAAGAATTTGCAATTGTGAACCTTGATACATTAAACCGTTTCGAAGAAGGCACAGAAATAACACCTGCTTTATTAATTGAAACAGGTGTTGTGAGCAGTGAAAAATCTGGTATTAAGATTCTAGGTAATGGAACTCTTGACAAGAAATTATCTGTTAAAGCTCACAAATTTTCTGCGTCAGCGAAAGAAGCAATCGAGAATGCTGGCGGACAAACTGAGGTGGTTTAATGTTTCAGACAATCTCCAACTTTATGCGTGTGCGAGATATTCGAAATAAAATCATTTTTACTTTATTGATGTTGATCGTATTTCGTATCGGAACATTCGTACCGGTACCATACGTTGATGCAAATGTATTAAAGCAAACCGATCAATTAGGTTTGATTGGCTTCTTAAATACATTTGGAGGTGGAGCATTAGCCAACTTCTCCATTTTAGCGATGGGCATCATGCCATACATCACAGCATCCATCATTGTACAATTGTTACAAATGGATGTTGTACCGAAGTTTACGGAGTGGGCTAAGCAAGGAGAAGTTGGAAGACGAAAACTTGCTCAATTCACACGTTACTTCACCATTGTGTTAGCTTTTATTCAAGCAATTGCTATGTCTTACGGCTTTAACCGTATGTACGGTGGTTCTTTAATAAAAGAAGAAGGCATCTTAAATTATGTTGTGATTGCAATTGTTTTAACTGGAGGTACTGCATTTTTAATGTGGTTGGGAGAACAGATTACTGCTAAAGGTGTAGGTAATGGTATTTCTATTATTATCTTCGCTGGTATCGTGGCTGCTATTCCAAATGCGGTTAACCAAGTGTATGCGCAATTTATCGACGGTGCTGGAGAAGCACTATTTATCAATATTGTTATTGTCGTATTATTATTATTGGCAATTATTGCTGTTACGGTTGGAGTTATATACGTTCAACAAGCGTTACGTAAAATTCCAATCCAATACGCAAAACGTGTTGCTGGTACCGCTCAAACGGGTGGTCAACAAACGCACTTGCCTTTAAAAGTAAATGCTGCGGGAGTAATTCCGGTAATCTTTGCTTCTGCTTTTCTTATGGCACCTCAATCACTTGTTTTGTTTTTTGGACAGAACAGCACGACTGAGTTCATAACGCGAGCATTAGATTATACTCAACCTATTGGTATGATTATTTATATTGCTTTAATTGTTGCCTTTACTTACTTCTATGCATTCATTCAAGTGAATCCAGAAAATGTAGCGGACAATTTGAAAAAGCAAGGTGCGTATATTCCGGGGATTCGTCCAGGGATAAACACACAAAATTATTTGACTAGCGTATTATACCGATTAACTTTTGTCGGTTCTATTTTCTTAGCTTTGATCGCAATAATGCCATTACTATTTGTTAAGTTTGCAGGTCTACCGCAAACAGCTCAAATTGGTGGTACCAGCTTACTTATCGTGGTTGGGGTAGCATTGGAGTCTATGAAGCAATTGGAATCACAATTAGTTAAACGTCACTATAAAGGCTTTATGAAATAATATTGGTTTTTAGGAACGGCTAAGTTCCTAAAAATCTACAAATAGTCCTGAGGGGGTATTTTCGTATGAATATCGTTTTAATGGGTCTGCCGGGTGCTGGTAAAGGTACACAAGCAGATAAAATTGTTGAGAAGTACGCAATCCCTCATATTTCTACAGGCGATATGTTTCGTGCAGCTATTAAAGATGGTACGGAACTTGGTTTAAAAGCAAAATCGTTTATGGATCAAGGTGCATTAGTACCGGATGAAGTAACGATAGGTATCGTTCGCGATAGATTAAGTAAACCAGACTGTGAAAAAGGATTCCTACTTGATGGTTTTCCACGTACTGTACCGCAAGCAGAAGCATTAGATGCTTTACTTACGGATCTTGGAAAGTCAATTGAGCATGTGCTTAACATTCAAGTAGAACAAGATGAATTGATCAGACGTCTAACTGGCCGACGTATTTGTAAAGTATGCGGTACTGCTTATCATTTAGTCTTTAACCCACCTACTACTGATGGGGTATGTGACAAAGATGGTGGAGAGCTTTATCAACGTGCGGATGATAATCCGGAAACGGTAACTAACCGTCTGGAAGTAAATATGAAGCAAACACAACCTTTGCTTGATTTTTATGACAACAAAGGTGTTTTAACAAATATAGATGGACAGCAAGATATTTCAAAAGTATTTGCTGATCTAGATGCTCTGTTACAGGGCAACCGCATCTAATAGCCCGGTGCCTGTCGCAGACGACTGAATACCCGGGCACTATGCATAAAGAACGAAAACGTTTTTTTCGAGAGCTGCAAAAGCATATTGCGCCCGGTATACGAACTGGATGAATAGAAATGTATATATAACGAGGGCCCCCTAGTCCACGTGCATTTTGACTTCTGAAAGGGTATAATGGGTTTCGTGGAAGCATCTATGTAACGAACGGGTACTATGGAACTCATCCAACACATTCGTACGAACATGTTGACATGAGGGAGACGGGTTTCTACCAGTCAGTCTACTCCGTGGATTGCAAAAGCGAAACCTTACGAGTGTCTTTCGAACATCTCTCATGATTTCCAAACATATGCTTGAAACGAATAGTTTCGTTCCACTAGAGGCTATACTAAAGCAAATTACGTTTGAGTAGTGATGAGAACCTGATTTGTATATAGAAGGGAGACAGGGTTGATGGCGAAAGATGATGTAATTGAAGTCGAAGGAACAGTTGTTGAGACTTTGCCAAACGCGATGTTTAAGGTAGAATTAGAAAACGGTCATACGATACTTGCGCATGTATCGGGTAAAATTCGTATGCACTTTATCCGCATTTTACCTGGAGATAAAGTCACAATTGAACTTTCTCCTTACGATTTAACTCGCGGTCGTATCACGTACCGTTTTAAATAATCTTTTGCACTCCGGACTACTAAGGAGGTTGGGTTAGATGAAAGTGAGACCATCTGTGAAGCCGATCTGCGAAAAATGTAAAGTAATTCGCCGACGCGGTAAAGTAATGGTAATCTGTGAAAATCCTAAACACAAACAAAGACAAGGATAATTAGAAGGAGGTGCACGACACATATGGCACGTATTGCTGGTGTTGACATTCCACGCGATAAACGCGTTGTTATTGCATTAACATACATTTTCGGAATTGGTAAAACTACTGCACAAAAAGTACTAGTTGGAGCTGGTATTTCTGAATCGACACGAGTTCGTGATCTTACAGAAGACGAGTTAAACAAAATCCGTGAACAAATCGGTGTATACAAAGTAGAAGGTGACCTTCGTCGTGAAGTATCACTAAACATTAAACGTTTGATGGAAATCGGATCTTTCCGTGGTATCCGTCACCGTCGCGGCTTACCTGTACGCGGACAAAATACGAAGAACAATGCACGTACTCGTAAAGGTCCACGTAAAACAGTAGCTAACAAGAAAAAATAATCGGTAAAGGAGGTTTCTTCTTAACATGGCACGTAAACAACAAACACGTAAGCGTCGTGTGAAAAAGAATATCGAATCCGGTATTGCTCACATTCGCTCAACATTTAATAACACAATTGTGACTATCACAGACATGCAAGGTAATGCACTTTCTTGGTCAAGTGCTGGAGCTCTTGGATTCAGAGGTTCTCGTAAATCTACTCCATTCGCTGCACAAATGGCTGCAGAAACTGCTGCAAAAACGTCTATGGAACATGGTCTTAAAACTTTAGAAGTAACAGTAAAAGGTCCTGGTGCTGGACGTGAAGCGGCTATCCGCGCACTTCAAGCTGCAGGTCTAGAAGTTACAGCTATCAAAGACGTAACACCAGTACCACATAATGGTTGCCGTCCACCAAAACGTCGTCGCGTGTAAAAGGTGACACTCAAATTGTTTGAGAACATCATTTATTGTACAGACTGAGGTTGTTCAAAATAAGCAACCAGTTAAACGATCGAATTCATGATGGAAAGAACCTATACATTCGATGTTTTGAGGGAGGGTAAATTGGAATGATCGAAATTGAAAAACCAAAGATTGAAAGTGTAGAAATCAGCGAAAATACCAAGTTTGGTAAATTTGTTGTAGAACCGCTAGAACGTGGCTATGGAAATACTTTGGGTAATTCTTTACGTCGTATCCTTCTGTCTTCTTTACCAGGAGCCGCAGTAACTTCTATTCAAATTGATGGCGTTTTACATGAGTTTTCAACTATTGAAGGCGTAGTGGAAGATGTCGCATCTATTATCATGAATGTGAAGAAGCTCGCTTTAAAAATCTACTCTGATGAAGAAAAAGTCATTGAGATTGATGTAAAAGGAGAGGGAACGATTACAGCTGCTGACATTACACATGACAGTGATGTTGAGATATTAAATCCAGAACTCTATATTGCAACAATCGGCAAAAATGGTCATTTCCGTATGCGTATGTACGCAGGTCGAGGCCGTGGCTACACTCCTGCTGATCAAAACAAACGTGAGGATCTTCCTATCGGCGTAATCCCGATCGACTCTATTTATACTCCAGTTTCACGCGTTAATTTTCAAGTGGAAAATACTCGTGTTGGGCAATCGTCCAATTACGATAAATTAACTCTTGATGTGTGGACAGATGGCAGCACCGGTCCTAAAGAGGCGATTTCGCTTGGAGCAAAAATTTTAACAGAGCACTTGAACATTTTCGTAGGAATGACTGACGAGGCACAAACTGCTGAAATCATGGTTGAAAAAGAAGAAGATCAAAAAGAAAAAGTATTAGAGATGACTATCGAAGAGCTTGATCTTTCTGTTCGTTCTTATAATTGCTTAAAACGCGCTGGTATTAATACAGTACTTGAGCTTGCAAGCAAGTCAGAAGATGACATGATGAAAGTAAGAAACCTTGGACGTAAATCTTTAGAAGAAGTAAGAGCGAAGTTAGATGAGCTTGGCTTAGGATTACGTAAAGAAGACTAAGCGAATTTTGATATAGCTAGATTTGAACTATTCACCAAAGGAGGGAAACATCCATGGGTTACAGAAAACTTGGACGTACAAGTTCTCAACGTAAAGCGATGTTACGTGACTTAACTACAGACTTAATCATTAACGAGCGTATTCAAACAACTGAAGCGCGCGCGAAAGAATTACGTTCTGTCGTTGAAAAAATGATCACTTTAGGTAAACGCGGAGATTTACATGCACGTCGTTTAGCTGCATCTTATATTCGTCGTGAAGTAGCTACTTCTACTGACGAAGAAGGCAATGAAACAACTGTATTTGCATTGCAAAAGTTGTTTGATGATGTAGCACCACGTTATGCAGATCGTCAAGGCGGTTATACTCGTATTATGAAAGTTGGACCTCGTCGCGGAGACGGAGCACCAGTTGTAGTAATTGAGTTAGTTTAATTTGATAGGTGTTTTTACACTTGCGAAAGTTAAACTCTAAAAAGTTGAAGAGGGATGTTGGTATTTCTGACCTCCCTCTTCTTTTTTCAAACAGATTTATACGACATTATAAAAGCAGAGTGTTACGATGAGCGGACTTTTCTATCGAAAAGTAGCGTCTTGTCTAGCTCTACGCACCTCATTTTCGGATTGGTCTTGAGCAGCCAATCTTGAAATAAGTTATAGAAGAGCGCATTTCTCTAAATGAGGTGCGCGCTTTTTTAATTTGTCGTAATATAGTGTAAAGAGAATTAGAGTAGCTGAGATGAGCTAGAGGAGGTAAAGGATGAAACACGAAATTATTTCTTTACATGAAGTAACTTTTACATATGCCGAAGAAGATGAAAGCGTGCGACCTGCGGTAAATAATGTATCTTATACAATATACGAAGGGGAATGGGTGGCGATTGTCGGTCATAATGGATCTGGAAAATCGACGCTTGCACGATTAATGAATGGTCTGCTATTTCCTCAGACGGGACAAGTACGTGTTTTTGGAGAGACGCTTGCCGAACAAAGTTTATGGGATACACGTTCTCAAATGGGAATGGTTTTTCAAAATCCGGATAACCAATTTGTAGGGGCTACCGTACAAGATGATGTGGCATTTGCATTAGAAAATAACGGGATCCCTTTTGAGGAAATGGTAGAACGCGTGAAACAATCGTTGGTAAAAGTGAAGATGAGCGATTTTATGAATAGTGAACCCCATCATTTATCAGGTGGTCAAAAACAACGAGTTGCCATTGCGGGAGCTATTGCCCTGCAACCTAAAATACTTTTACTAGACGAAGCGACATCCATGTTAGACCCCCAAGGTAGAGAAGAAGTACTTTCTACGGTAAGGCAGCTTAGAGCAGAGACAGACTTGACCGTTATATCCATTACACATGATTTAGAAGAAGCATTACTCGCTGATCGGGTCATTATGATGAATCAAGGGAACAAGTATGCAGAAGGAACGCCCGAAGAGATCTTTCAGCGTGGGCAAGCATTAGTAGATGTAGGATTAGATCTACCGTTTGCAATGAATGTTTCTAGATTGTTAATGGAACAGGGAATTGAATTAGTAGGAGAACATATGTCAGAAGAAGAATTGGTGAATGATTTATGGACATCACACTTCAACAAGTAAGTTACGCCTATGCGAAAAATACGCCATTTGAAAAAAGAGCGCTTTTCGATGTAGATTTACATATTCCTTCTGGATCCTATCAAGCCATTATTGGCCATACTGGGTCAGGGAAGTCGACGGTTTTACAGCATTTGAATGCTCTTTTGAAACCGACGGAGGGTACAATTGCAATTGGTGATGTAGAAGTGAAGGCAGACAAGAAAAATAAGCAGCTCCGAAAAGTAAGACAAAAAGTAGGGATTGTATTTCAATTTCCAGAGCATCAATTATTTGATGAAACAGTGTTGAAAGATATTATGTTTGGACCGATGAATTTTGGTGTACCGGAAGCAGAAGCAAAACATCGTGCCATTGAACTAGTCAAATTACTAGGTTTACCGGATGAAGTATTAGAAAAGTCGCCTTTCGATTTATCAGGAGGGCAAATGAGACGTGTCGCAATTGCGGGAGTGCTTGCGATGAATCCAGAAGTATTGGTACTAGATGAGCCAACAGCAGGACTAGACCCAAGAGGAAGAAAAGAAATAATGGATTTGTTTTATCGACTTCACAAAGAAAAAGGGTTAACAACAGTACTTGTGACACATAGTATGGAAGATGCCGCACGATATGCCGATCGGATTGCCATTATGCATGATGGTAGATGCGTCTTAGCAGGAACACCGCAAGACATTTTTGCTGATGAAAGTCGTTTGATGGATTACCGCTTAGAACTTCCCCAAAGCATCAAGTTCCAAAAGAAGGTGGAACAAATGATGGGCAAAAGGTTACCTGTTCTTTGTTTAACAGAAGAAATGTTAGCAGAAGAACTTGCGCTTTTTTTGAAGAAGGGGCGTGAGTAAAATGCTAGAAAAAATGATATTTGGTCGATATATACCAGGGGATTCGTTTATCCATAGGTTAGATGCGCGTGCAAAATTGATTTTTGTGTTTTTGTTTATTGCGATAGTATTTATCGCGAATAACTGGATTACATATGCAATTTTAGTTGTGTTTACATTTTTAATCATTCGAATGTCTAGAATTCGACTTTATTTTTTAATTAATGGGTTGAAACCTGTTGTTATTTTAATCATTTTTACGTTCTTATTGCATTTATTCTTTACAAGGGAAGGTGCAGTCATATTTGAGTGGAAGTTTATAAAGATTTATGAGGAAGGTTTGCGACAAGGGATATTCATCTCCATCCGCTTTTTTGTCCTTGTTATATTAACGTCTATTTTAACGCTCACTACGACCCCTATTTCGATTACAGATGCATTAGAGACACTATTAAACCCATTGAAGAAATGGAAGCTACCTGTGCATGAATTAGCGCTTATGATGTCCATTTCCTTAAGGTTTATCCCAACATTGATGGATGAAACGGATAAAATTATGAAAGCGCAAATGGCAAGAGGGTCGGATATGACAAGTGGTAGTATGAAAGAAAGAATGAATGCCATTGTTCCCCTGCTTATTCCTTTATTCGTTAGCGCGTTTAAACGGGCCGAAGATTTGGCGACTGCGATGGAAGTACGAGGTTATAAAGGCGGAGAAGGAAGAACGAGATATCGTAAGTTAGAATGGGCAACAAAAGATACGGTAGTTATTGTTATTCTTCTAGTTTTAGCGATTGTTCTCTTCTACTTTAGATCGTAATTGGAGGTGTATCATGCGGCTACGTGCAATTATTAGCTATGATGGTAGTGCGTTTTCAGGCTATCAAGTGCAACCTGGAAAACGAACCGTCCAGTTGGAGTTAGAACGAGTATTGCAGACGATGCATAAAGGAATAGTTGTGAAAGTCGTTGCTAGTGGAAGGACGGATGCTGGCGTACATGCAACTGGTCAAGTGATCCATTATGATAGTCCGCTTTCAATACCGATGGATCGCTGGAAAACGGCACTAAATGTACAACTTCCGGGGGATATTCGAGTGTTATCGGTTGAACAAGTGCGGGACGATTTTCATGCAAGATATGATGCGGTTGGAAAAACGTATCGGTATATTTGGTCATTAAATGAAGTGCATAGCCCATTTGAACGCAATTATAGCGTACATGTGGAACGATATAAACCGAATATTGAGCTGATGAAAGAGGCATCTGTCCATTTGCTTGGAACACATGACTTTTCAAGTTTTTGTGCATCTAACACGAGTGTGAAAGATTTTGTCAGAACAATCCATTCCATTCGTTTGGAAGTGAATATGGAGATGAATCAGCTGCATATGGAGATTAGCGGGAATGGATTTTTATATAATATGGTTCGGATTATTGCAGGAACTTTATGGGAAATTGGAATCGAAAAAAAAAGTGTAGAGGACTTACCTGAAATCTTGCAATCTTGCAGCCGAAAAAATGCTGGGAAAACAGCGCCAGCACACGGTTTGTACCTAGAAAAAGTAGCGTATTTGCAATGAAGCAACCTTTCCAGGTGTTTTTCATAAAACGCTTGACTAAATGAAGTATTCGGGTTAAGATGATGTATGGTATTTTCATTAACCCCACAATATAAGCCCCGAAACTTATTGGTATGAGGATATAGAAAATTATAGATCGATTATGATTGAATTAGGAGGACAAAATACATGCGTACAACATTCATGGCTAAAGGTCACGAAGTAGAACGTAAATGGTTAGTAGTAGACGCTGAAGGCCAAACTCTTGGTCGTCTAGCTTCAGAAGTTGCAGCTATTTTACGTGGAAAAAACAAACCAACATTCACACCAAACGTTGATACAGGTGATCACGTGATCATTATCAACGCAGAAAAAATTCATTTAACTGGGAACAAGTTAAATGATAAAATTTACTACCGTCACACACAATTCTCTGGTGGTCTTAAACAACGTACTGCTTTAGAAATGCGTACTAAGTACCCAACGAGAATGATCGAATTAGCAATCAAAGGAATGCTTCCTAAAAACTCTTTAGGACGTCAAATGTTTACTAAACTAAACGTTTACGCTGGAGCAGAGCATCCACACGCAGCACAACAACCAGAAGCATATGAGCTTCGCGGATAATAACTAAGAGGAGGACATACACTTGGCACAAGTTCAATATATCGGCACTGGTCGCCGTAAAAGTTCAGTAGCACGCGTACGTTTAGTACCGGGCGAAGGAAAAATTATTATCAACAAACGTGACGTAGAAGATTACGTACCATACGAAACTTTACGTGAAGTTATTAAACAACCATTAGTAACTACTCAAACTTTAGGTAGCTATGATGTTCACGTAAACGTTAATGGCGGTGGATTCACAGGTCAAGCAGGAGCAATCCGTCACGGTATTGCACGTGCATTACTTACAGTAGACCCTGATTTCCGTGCAGCATTAAAATCTGCAGGATTCTTAACACGTGACCCACGTATGAAAGAACGTAAAAAACCAGGACTTAAAGGCGCTCGTCGTGCACCTCAGTTCTCAAAACGTTAATCTTATATTATCAGTTCAAAGCACTTCTCGAGATTTCTCGGGGAGTGCTTTTTTTAGTTTTTGTTGATTTATATAAGTTTGAAAGGAATGTTACAGGATTGTTACTGGTGCCAGGCACCAGTAACAATCCTGTAACATTAAATATATAAAGTGGTTGTTTCGCTGTTTTGGGAGGTGTATATTTAGTGAAATATTTATAAAATAGATAAATACGAAATGGTGCACTCAGGTAGCCTTTTGGGGGAAGAAGAATCTTATGAAAAACAAATTTAATATGGTGACGTCAACAATTCTCGCTAGTATTTTTATCGCACGATTTGGAACTTTTTTAGTTTTACCCTACTTAACCTTATTTTTGTTAGATGAATTTCACTACTCGGCAGTTCAAATAGGGACAGTTATTTCTACGCTTGCTTTAGCTAACTTAATCATAAGTTTCTTGGTAGGACCTTATATTGATAGGTTTCCCAAAGATAAAGTGATCATAACTGGGCTGATCGGTTATCTAGGTTGTTATATATATTTTCCTTTTATTGATCAGTATCTTGGATTTATATTGTTTGCGGCTTTGCTTGGTGCCAGTCAAGCGGTTGTTGAGCCAACTTATCGAGTGCTGTTAAGTCTTTATACGGAACCGGAGAATAGAAGGTTCATATTTAATATTCGGTATTTCCTTATCAATATATCTGCGGCTATTGCACCGTTAACATCTGTGTATTTTCAGCAATTTGGTATGGAAAATCTGTTTTTTGTAGTAGGTTTTATTTTCTTCATAAATATTATGACCTTTGCGATTATTTTCAAAAGATATCCAATGAAGCAAGTAACCGCACAGAAGGAAAAACCGTCTATTTTTCAATCTTTCTACGTATTCAAGAAGGATCATGCATTTGGTGTTTTCATATTAGCATTGATTTTCATCAGCTTTGGGTATAGCCAGTTCGATTCGACATTTAGTCAGTATTTAGGTATAAAATTTAATTATGAGCTAGCGATCCAATATTTCGCATGGTTGATTACAACGAACGCTATTACAGTAATCATTATTCAATATTTTGTTTATAAATTGGGGGAAATTATTAGTACGACCTCTTCCCTCATAATAGGCAGTGCCTTGTTGTCGGTAGGTCTCATCTATTTTGGACAGAGTGAACAAATTGTTTTATTAATAGTGGCAATGGTTGTGTTTACAGCAGGGGAAGTGCTAGTTTTCACCATGATAGATATACATATAGATGATATGTGTGAGGATCACGAAAAAGGAACGTATTTTGCTTTATCTGGTGTGAAATCGGTCGGGAGAATTGCTGGACCAAGTGTAGGAGGCGTCCTTTTAGACAGTTTGAATAGTGGAGCACTTGTATTTATGATTATTGGTGGTGTTACATTACTTGCTATACCATCTTTTTATATAAGTAATAGAATGAAAAAAGGGAGGACTATACATGCAATTATTCAATCTAATCAAAAATGAAAAAGCATATTGGTTAATCGATCAAGTCAAGGTAGAAGGAAAGTCAGAAGAGGATTATAAAGTAGCATTCATGAATATTTTGCAAGCTTATGAAGAGGAACAAATAGGTTATTTGTCTTTACTAATGGATGAAGCATTGGAAAGTTGGCTACTTGCACAAGGATTTAAAAAGATTTCTTCCATTGTGGAATACACGAAGCAATTACAGGAGGAAGTTTTATCGGTAAGTGATCTTAAATTTCATTCGTTAGCAGAAGGGTTAATGACCGATTTAGAATTTGCTGATGCATACGAATTGTGTCGCTCTGGAACTTCCAATAAAAATATACCTCAGCCGATCGATCAAGTAATGGTTTCGATAGCCAATGAGTTAGGAGAAGATTGGAGAAGTAATTGTTACTCCTTTTTTCATGAAAACGAGTTAGTTGGGATAAGCATTGCTCATATTGAGATGGGGACAAAAGAGGAAGGGAGAATGTTCTACTTTGGTATAGTTCCTAGCATGCGCGGAAAAGGATTTGGTGCAAAAATGCACAGAGCTACGCTTTCACTTATGAAAAAGATGGGTGCTACCTATTATGTAGGAAGTACAGACAAAGGTAACGAACATATGGTGCAAATTTTCAAGAAAAACGGCTGTGTTTTAAGAGATAGAAAAGGAATTTACCGAATCGAAAAATGACTAACTAAAGCTATCATACTCTTTGTCCCTCATACGTATAATGAGTGAAAAAGGAGCGATGAACCTGAAAAAGTGGATAATCATCTTCGTATTGTTTTTAATATCTTTACTTGCTGTAATTTACGGAACGAAAGCAAGTGATACTGGTTTTTTTCTACCAGATCCGTTAAGCGGCGTGAAAATTGTCATTGACCCAGGGCACGGGGGAATAGATGGCGGTGCAAGTCATGGGGAAGTAGTAGAACGTGATATTACATTAGCTATGTCATTAAAATTAGAGAAAAAGCTAAAAGCACAAGGGGCGACAGTCGTCATGACCCGCACAAAAGAAGGAGATGCAATTGCAGAGCATAATCCGGACGGAGACTTTCCGACAACTCGTTCTAGAAAGCGAGCAGACTTACTCCTACGGGAAGAAATTATGAACAACTCGGAAGCTGATATTGTCCTTAGTTTACATGTGAATGCGGTTCCTGAAGAGAGATGGCGTGGTGCACAGGTATTTTATCATGCAGATGGTCACGAAGGTGGAGAACTTTTAGCTAAGTCCATCCAAGGTTCTATTAGAGAAAGTATAGGCAATACGGAAAGGGAAGCACTAGCGATTAAACAAGTATATATTTTGAAAAAAGCAAAAGCACCAGCAGTTTTGGTAGAAACAGGTTTTATCAGTAACAATGAAGAGCGAGAATTACTGCAATCGGATAAATACCAAAATCAAATGGTCGATGCAATTTCAGCTGGTGTACTTCGTTTTGTAGAAGACAATATTTACTGAGCTAATGTTTAGGAATGTAGACACTCGTATATGGTATACTGTATGGCGAATAGTTAACTAAAGGGGAGTGTCTACAAATGATTAATGAGCAACAAGTTCGTGCCTTACTTGGCGAATTAAATGATCCATTTTTACATAGAACTTTAGAAGAAACAAAGGGAATATCAACAGTATCCATAAAAGAAGAAAAAAATCATGTCAGTGTGAAACTCGCAATTGCCAAAATAAATTCAGCAGAACAAATGCAACTACAAACTAAAGTGGTTGAAGTATTGAAAGACGCAGGAGCAGCAACAGTAGGTATCCGCTTTGAAGAATTACCGAAAGAAGTGTTAGAGCAATTCCGTGGAAAGGCAAAAGAGAGCGACAGCCAAAGTATTCTTTCCCCTAACAGCAAAGTGAAAATTATCTCTATCGCTTCTGGTAAAGGTGGAGTAGGGAAATCTACTGTATCGGTTAACTTAGCTGTAGCACTTGCACGTCTAGGAAAAAGAGTTGGGCTTGTCGATGCAGACATTTATGGATTTAGTGTACCAGATATGATGGGAGTAAAAGATATCCCTCAAATAAAAGAGGATCGCATCATTCCAGTAGAACGCAAAGGGGTAAAAGTTATCTCTATGGGATTCTTTGTGGAAAACAATACACCGGTCGTATGGCGTGGACCAATGCTCGGCAAAGTGTTAGATCAATTTTTCAAAGATGTCGAGTGGGGAGAATTAGATTATTTACTATTAGATTTACCACCAGGTACTGGAGACGTTGCATTAGACATTCACCAAATGTTACCGGCATCTAAAGAAATTGTTGTAACAACCCCACATCCAACAGCGGCTTTCGTTGCAGCAAGAGCAGGTGCTATGGCACTTCAAACAGATCATGAAATACTCGGGGTTATTGAAAATATGTCTTGGTATGAAGCGAAGTCTACAGGAGAGCGTGAGTTTGTATTCGGAAAAGGTGGCGGTCCGAAGCTTGCAGATGAACTACGTACTGAATTACTTGGTCAACTTCCATTAGGACAACCAGATTGGAATGACATCGATTTTGCACCTTCTGTATACGCTGAAACGCATGAAACAGGGAAAATCTATTTGGAAATTGCACAAAAGGTAATCGAAAAAGCATAGGAAAAGGCCGTTTCCACTAAGGGAGCGGCCTTATTTTTGTGTATCTTCTTTCTTCTGATCAGAAGAGTCCGATTCCCCTTTGGATCCACCGCCACTTTCTTTCTGCGAACCAGCTTCTTCCACTAGTTTTTGCCACTTCGTTTGTAACAAGGGGTTTTGAATTGTTTCTTCTACAACCTTTTGCATCTCTTTACGCATATCACTGGATTGTAGCACTTTCCCTAATTCTTTTTTCATTTCAGCTGAGCCAAAAAAGCTTTCTAAGTCTTGTAAATAAGTGGGGTCCTTCATAAGTGCTTTCATTAGTTCTTCCTGTTGTTTCACCATACTTTTTGCCATAGTCTCTGAAAACTTGGGGTCTTGATAAACTTCCTTCCAAAACTCTTCTGCTTTTTTCGATAACATTGTTTCTTCAACGGATTTCTTTACTTGCTCGTGATCAATTACGAGCAATTCTTTAAATTGGGGATCATCTAAAAGTGTTCGAATGGCCTTTTTTCCATCTTCTGTTTGTAACGCATCTATGAGCATTTTTTTATTTTCTTCATAGGAAGGAGGAGCAGAAGAACTACTACATCCCGCAAGAAGTCCAATACTCAACAAAATAAGTGCAAAATACTTCATGTTCGTCACCGTCCTTTCAATTATTGTTCACATTTGTTTCAGAAATATGTATAGTAACTAGGAAGAAATAGATTTTTAAGCAGATGGTTGTTACAATTTAAAATAAAGAATAAATAAGTACTTTTGGAGGAAATCTTGCTGTGACTATACGAAATTGGTTTAAATTTTTTCTAAATGCCATGTTAATCGGAGGAATAATTACAGGTGTTTTTGGTTTATTTATACGTTGGGATGATGCTTTTGCAAAGTATTTTGAAGCAGGGCAATGGGGAGAATTTTTTGCAGCCTTTGCATTTATGATTGTTATGGGCTTTACAGTAAGTGTAATAGCGCAAATGGGATATTTCGCTTACTTAACGATTCATCAAATGGGTGTAAATATTTTTAGAACTTTAACGCTTTGGAATTGGGTTCAGTTACTCATTGTTGCTTTCGTTATTTTTGATTTAATCATGTTCCGATTCCGACCAAATGCAGAAACAACTGGACAGGTTTGGCTTTACGTTATTTTACTGGCGATATTAATCATTACGGCTGTCGTTGTTGCAATTACAAAGGCAAACATGACTAAAAAGCATACCCTTATTTCAGCGTTATTCTTTATGGTCGTTGTATCTACACTTGAATGGTTACCAGTTTTAATGGTACGAGCAGATAATGTAGATAGTTGGGTAACGTTATTATTATTCCCGATTCTTGCGGTAAATGCATATCAATTATTAGCTTTACCAAAATACAATGCAAAATCAGATGAAGATCGCTTGAAATTGGAAGCTCGCAGAAAGCGAAGAAAAGAAACCGCAGCTGCTAAAGCAAAGTAAATGAAAACTGCCATGACAAATGATTGTCATGGCAGTTTTTTTGTGACGGGCCTGCGCAGGAGCAGTTTTTGCATGTCTTCTCTATTCAGGAAATGTTTTTGTGTTCATTTTTAAACTGAATATATTTTGTTCTATAGATAAAAATGATTGAGATTTTAAAAGTTTACTAAGTTGTTTTATATCAACCCGTTCATCTTGGTGAAGTGGTACAGAAAGGATATCTCCTTTTGCAAGTACAGGAACATCTTCCTTCCAATACTTGCTCGAACTAAGTAAGTTTACCTCCTGCTGCCAAGCAGCTTCTTGCACTTCTATCGGGAATTGATAATCCTTCGTTCGAAACCAAAGTGGTTTTTCGCCCATAACTTTTTCGAATTGATCCACTTCTTTTTGAAATAAAACAGGATTCTCAATATAAATTGCACCATTCTGTCCCAGTAGCCCAATCGGAATGTGTTTTTCTTGCATAATCTTTATAATGGGCTCAGAACGTTCCATCCACTCGGTACTAATAAAGAAATGAGGATAAGGTGCTTTTAAATCTTTCAAAAGGGTTTCAATTTCTTCTTTTCCAAACGTCAAATCGATTGTTACTGTTTTTCCGTATGTTCCTTTCGAAATTACGGTTGGTTTTTCTGTTAATTGAAAAACGGGTACTATAGAGGGATAATTTCTTGGAACGATGAATAACAGGGTGATTAATAATGTGAATGAACTAACTAACATTAGCTTTTTCTTCAAAGTAACACACACCTTTTCAAATCATTTTAATAAACTTTATGTTTTAGTGTTGACATTCATGTTAAAACGATGTTAAGATACAAAGGTCGCCAAAACAAAACGACAACTTAAACAACATGAACATTGAAAACTGAACATGCAAAACGTTAAGAAATATAGCTTGAAAGGTTAGCTTCGGTTAACTTGATAGCAAAACAATTTTGACATCATTTAATGATGATGCCAGCAAAACAACATGAGCTTTTTAAGTTCTCTATTATGGAGAGTTTGATCCTGGCTCAGGACGAACGCTGGCGGCGTGCCTAATACATGCAAGT
>NZ_JBFTLO010000018.1:0-61193 GCF_056396485.1 Psychrobacillus sp. 05T411
TATGATTTTCGCTGCTGTCGGACGCTTTCCGCCGGGTGAGCGATGAGCCATCCCCGCCGCTTTGGCGTACGTTGGGATGTCTCATTTGCCCACTCATCCGGCAGGAGTCGCCGCCAACAGCGAAAATCAACAGAAAATGCTTACTTATTAGTGCCGACTCGCTAAAAACCAAAATTTTATACAGATTTTAAAATATGTGATTCCAGAAAATGGTTTAGGGAGATCAACTGTTCATGGAAAGCAACCAATTCTACTCGTGAAGCAATCAAATCAGTGCGAGAGCAACCAAATTGCCGGTGAAAGCACTCAATTCTTAAAACAGCTCTTTACTTGGAGTGAGATAACAAGGAATAGGAGGAACTCTTCCAATAAGTGGTTAATAGAAAATAATTTTATTCTAAAAGATGTGCTCTTTATTTGGAGACCGCATTTTCTAATTAGATTTTATAAACATTACATAGTAGAATGGATTAATTTAACCTTTGATATGTGTCGACACTAAATTAGATAGTAATTCCCATGGATTTTCCCTGCAGGGCGGCGACTCCAATGGAGGCCAACACGATGTTGGTCACGAAGGCGTTGCCACACGATGTGGCGCTCTTAGCCTTTGTTCCTCTGCCTGAGCAAGATGAGCCTTCACATCGTACGCGCTAGCGGCGGTGAAGGCTCATCGCTCACCCCATGGAAAGCATCCGAGCTGCAGCGAAAATACCAGCGGATACCTCATTCAACTCATTACCTCGCAGTTTCCCCATAAAGTACGTCACGCTATTTACAGCTCCCATTTACCTGTTGGGAAGACATAGGTACTTGCGTTTTTCGTATGTACTAGGCTATTAATACATAGTAAAGCAATAAGTATTAAATGTTTTTGAGCAACTGTATTGCATTACATAGGAAACTTTGATAAGATGTATTTAATTCAAGATAAAATACTTGAAGGACAATAAAATATTGATTCATCTTCGGGGCAGGGTGAAATTCCCGACCGGCGGTATTAGAACATGTTTCTTGAGCCCGCGAGCCGTTAAGTTAAGGTTGATTTGGTTAAATTCCAAAGCCGACAGTACAGTCTGGATGGGAGAAGGTGAAGGTGCAGTCGTTTTTCGTATACTCTAATACGGATACGCTTATTTAAGTGTACCTTTTACTCCTTTAAGCCTAGTAATAGCTTAAGGGATTTTTTGAGTAAAAGAAAACGTGCTGAGCCTTTCTTCTTGTGGAGTGAATCGCAAAAGGAGAGAGGATTTTATGTTAAAAGGTAAAACGCGAATGCTGATCGCAATCGCAATGTTAAGTAGTATTTCTTTTGTATTAATGCTTGTAGCATTTCCATTACCAGCATTACCTGCTTTTTTAAAGGTCGATTTTAGTGATATTCCAGCACTAATCGCAGCAATCACAATGGGTCCAGTAGCAGGTATTCTTGTAGCATTTTTGAAAAACGTCCTAGATTGGTTGTTTGCAGGCAGCCCAACTGGTGTTCCAGTAGGACATATGGCAAACTTCGTAACGAGTATTTTATTTATAGCGCCAGTCTATCTAATCTATCGTAAAGCTACATCATCTAAAGGAATTACGTATGGCTTAGCTTGTGGGACAATTTCGATGGCAATCGGGATGAGTGTATTAAACTATTATGTATTCTTACCAATGTATGCTTATTTCTTAAATTTCCCAATGGAAACTGGCACAGCATTATTCAATTCAATCATTTTCGGTATTTTACCGTTTAATCTTATCAAAGGAATATTAGTGGCAATAGTCATGATTGTTTTATTCAAACGAATGAAACCATTACTAGATAAAGTGACACATTCATTTGGTGCTACAAATATTAATTAAATTTAAAAGGGTTGTTTCTCCAATCACGGAGAAACAACCCTTTTTCATTGAAATATGAAGCATTTTTTCCATTTTGTTATACTATAATTCATGACATTCATTAATCGAAATAATTGCTCAGGAAAATAAAAGAACGTGTAAGGCGCTTTTTACACCTTACACGTTCCTTATCGGTATACTATTCAAACTTCAATGCGTCACCTTCGAATGATTCCTCTGCTACTTTAATAGAGTCAGTTGGGCAACCTTCAAATGCATCTTCCATATCCTCTAGTAGTTCATCTGGAACTTCTGTCGTCCCCATGTTATTATCTAAAATAACGAATGCAATTCCTTCGTCGTCATAATCATATATATCTGGTGCAGCAGCGCCACATGCGCCACATGCGATGCATGTATCTTGATCAACAATTGTATATTTAGCCATTCCTATATTCTCTCCTTTATATCTGCTTTCACGAATCTGCTATCTTATTCATTCTAAAGATATTTTCGCTACATTTCAACCAAAATACTTTCATATGTGAGGGATTTCCAGTGTATTTTCAACTATTACTCTTATTCATTATATACCATTTTCAAGGGGAACGGTCATCTACAGCTCCTTATTATTTATTAAAAGGGAAAAAATCCGGTCAAACCATGCAAGATGTGACGTATTTTAACCTACATCCCTACTTCGGCCTCTATCCAAAACTAGCAAAAGAAATATATGAAGTCGAAATAGAGAAACTCCATGCAGAAGGCTTCATCATCATGAATGAATCTACTTTGGCTATTACCGAAAAAGGTTTGCACCAAATAGTTTCCGTACGACGTCCTTTTTATAATGGATGGAATTTACGGGGGAAAGAATTTGTTTTTTGGGGAAGAGTGGAATTGATCGTTCAAACACTATCTCAATTTCAAAGGAATGAAAAACGATTTGTGCCCGTACAAAAGAGTAATGACGTTCATCAGTTTGTCAAAACGTATTTGCAACAAAGAGATTTTCAATCAAGCTCTTTTGGAGCAGATTTCAAACAACAACTATTGGGTTTACTCGAGAATTCTCAATTACTAGAAATACATCGTCTTTTGTTTGTTTATCGTTTAAGTGGGTACAAAAATAGTGGCTTAACTTGGGAGCAACTTGCGAGTACCCATCAAATGACTATCTTAGATGTGAAGTTTTTATTCATAGAGGGCTTACATATTTTATTGAATGAAATAACCGAGGAACAATACCCGGATTTCCACGCATTAACGAAAGGAATTTATGTACAAACACCTTTAACTGAATCAGCTTTGAAAACAAATAAATTATTTGAAAAAGGCTATACGATCTCGGAAATAGCAAGTATGCGCTTTTTAAAGGAAAATACGATTGAAGACCATGTCATTGAAATAGTTTCAGTAAATCCGAATTTTCCAATCCATTCCTTTATATCAGACAATCAAATGCAAGAAGTGCTACAAATCGCTCAAGAAAGACAAACAAAAAAATTGAAAATCATTCGAGAACAACTTCCTGATTTAAGTTATTTTCAAATTAGATTAGCACTAACAAAAGGAGAAGAAGTACATGGATAAGTTGACGGAAGTACTCAGCCGTAAATTTGGTTATGAGTCGTTTCGGGAAGGGCAAAAAGAAATAATTGAACATGTCATAGCGGGACAAGATGTTGTTGCAATTTTGCCAACGGGAATGGGGAAGTCACTGCTATACCAATTGCCGGCTTACTTGATGAAAGGGTCTGTCGTCATTGTTTCTCCTTTACTATCTTTAATGCAGGATCAAGTAGAACAATTAAAAATATTAGGCGAGAAACGTGTGGTAGCGATAAACTCTTTCTTATCTTTTGAACAAAAAGAGATGGTTTTTCGCAATTTATCTGCTTATAAATTCATTTTCACTTCTCCCGAAATGTTGCAAAATGAGCGCTTTAATCATGCGCTAACTACTATAAAAATCGCTTATATTGTGGCGGATGAAGCGCATTGTATTTCTCAATGGGGGTTTGATTTTCGGCCAGACTATTTACGAATCGCTAAATGGCTTCAACAGTTCCGACAAACCAATGTCCTTGCCTTAACTGCTACGGCAACAAGTAATGTAGTGAAAGATATTAAATCAACGTTACTAATGAGGGAGCCGTATGAATATATTCATTCCCTTGACCGACCTGCCATTGCATATGAGGCAATTGAAGTAAAAGATACGAAAGAAAAGCTAGCTTGGATCATCGACAGAATTACGTCTACCAATGGTCCTGGTATTTTATATACGCAGTCACGTAAAAAAACGGAGATGTATGCACATGAATTGCAAAAAAGAGGGATTCAAGCCTCATATTATCATGCTAAAATGGAGCAAGATGATCGTATTTTAGTCCAGCATCAGTTTCAGCAAGGGCAGCTAGAGTGGATATGTGCAACAAATGCTTTTGGGATGGGAATACATAAAGATAATATTCGACAAATTATTCATGATCATATTCCGACATCCATTGCGAGCTATATGCAGGAAGTGGGAAGAGCTGCGCGGGACGGGGCGCAATCAATCGCCTCCTTGCTATTCACTTCAACAGATGTGGAGCATGCATTTTACGTCGCAATGCAAGACTTTCCGGAAGAAGCAGATATTCGGCTGGCATATGAGTCCGATCAGATACAATTCCAATTACCAGAAACGACCGCTCGGATTTTAGAGTACTGGAAAGAAAAGTTGACGGAACAAGAGACGACCCTTCTTTTCCAATCGATTAAACAAAAGAAATGGACGGAAATTTTAAGCTTGTATACGATGCTACAAAATGATGTATGTATAAGAGAACAGCTTCTGCACTACTTTGATGAACAATTAATAAATCGTCCTATGTATTGCTGTTCCAAATGTACACTTCCTATAGAAGAAATTGTCGAGAACAGAAAACAATCGAGAGAAAAAACAGAAGAACTGGACTGGAAATTGCGACTAGATGAACTACTACTTTAGTAAAGTAGATGAGAAGTTTACTTTTTCAACAAAATTCGTCATAATAGTAGTAGATATAAAGGCAGAAATGGAGTTTGAAAAATATGAATCAAGACGACTATCAAAAAAAAATAGATGAACACAGACAATCCATCGGTGTCGAGGACGATCAAGTAGAACTGAGAAGTCGCAGAAGATCCCATTCCGGAAAAAAAGCGAAAAAAAAGTCTAAAAACGTGTTAATTCCGACCTTATTTTTTATTTTTATACTAATTCCTGTAGGGATTTTTCTTTATGTGCAATTTATTTACACGCCTCAGGAAGAGGAAGAAGTACAAGAATCGGAAATTATTCAAGTAGAGACAAAAACAATTACGAACAGTCCTAAAGAAGAAGAAAACGAAGCGCAAGTAGCGGATAAGGAAGTAGAGCAACCTACAGCTACAGAGGAACCAAAAGTGGAAGAACCTAAAGTTGAACAACCGAAAACAGAACAACCAAAAACGGAACAACCGAAAGTAGAAGAGCCCAAAGTCGAAAAGCCAAAACAAGAAACCTCCTCTAAAACACATATAGTTAAAGAAAATGAAACACTATACCGTATTGCGATCAACTATTATAATGACCCAAATGCTGTCGAAAAAATTAAATCAGCAAACGGTTTATCGTCTGATGAGATTGCAACTGGCCAAAAGCTAATCTTACCTTAACAAATGTATAAAAAGAAGGTCATTTGCAATGTTAGTTGCATAAATATATGTAGACAGTTATATTTGGAAAAAGATGATTCATAAAGTTAAGTAGTGAATGGAAAGGACAGGGGGGAATTTCCCTGTCCTTTTAGACGTTAACATTAGGAGGTTTTTTGTTGGTCTATTTTCTTTTGGTTGTAGTTGGTTTAGCTGTTTGTTTTCTCCTTTATATGCTCTACTTAGCATTTCAAGTAAATCTAAAGACACATACACTTCGAGTGGAAGAAATGAAACCCGGTGCGCAAGTTCATCTATTTTTCATCTCAGATATTCATCGTCGAAAAATAGATAGTAATCTTATCTATTCGCTTATGGGGAAGGTAGACATAGTTATTATCGGTGGGGATTTAACCGAAAAAGGGGTTCCTTTACATCGAACGGAACATAATATCGAGCAACTAAAAAAATTAGGGGACGTTTTTTATGTATTTGGCAACAATGACCGGGAAGTGGGAGAGCAAAATTTAATCCGACTACTTGAAAAAAATAATGTTCATCTATTGGTCAATCAATCTGTGGAACGCATCATTGATGGTACACCGATTCGCCTCGTTGGAGTCAATGATGGATTTAGTGGTAAAGTGAACATATATGACGCATTTCAAGAAGTTAGGCAAGAGGATATTATTATTTTCATCACACATGCACCAGCTTATTTTAACAACGCTAAAAAAGTCAGTAAACCGCATTTATTATTAGCCGGGCATCTGCATGGGGGTCAAATCCGATTTGGACCTTATGGCATTTATGAAAATGGTGCTTTTAAAGTAAAAGAAAATAGTGCGGAGCTTGTGAGCAATGGTTTTGGAACCACAGGCGTGCCTCTTCGATTAGGGGCAAAATCAGAGTGTCATATTATTACAATGTACGGTGAATAAAATCACCGGTTGAAAGAGTTAGGAAAGGAAGTTTTTACAAGTGGTACAACAAGTTGACGTAATAATTGTTGGAGGGGGGCCATGTGGGCTAGCAGCTGCAATTTCGATGCAAAATATTGGTTTACATACACTCGTGATTGAAAAAGGAAATATTGTGGAAGCAATTTATAAATACCCCACACATCAAACGTTTTTTAGCACAAGTGAAAAGCTAGCAATTGGAGATGTTCCTTTTGTCGTAGAAGAACGAAAACCTAAGCGAAACCAGGCATTAGTCTATTATCGAGAAGTCGCAAAGTTGAAAAACATACAAGTGAACAAATATGAATATGTTAGACAGGTGGAAAAAGAAAAGGATTATTTTATCATCCACACATCGAAAGGGACGTATCATTCGACATACGTCATTATTGCAACAGGTTATTATGATCATCCTAATCTCATGGGTATACCTGGTGAGGATTTGCCAAAAGTGAGTCATTATTTTAAAGAAGGTCATCCCTATTTTGATCATCATGTTTTAGTAATTGGTGGGAAAAATTCGGCAATTGATGCGGCGCTAGAGCTAAACAAAGCAAGAGCAAAAGTTACGGTTGCTTATCGAGGTGATACTTATTCCCCGAGTATAAAACCATGGGTATTGCCAGAGTTTGAAGGGCTCGTTCGAAATGGTGAAATCGACATGCATTTTAATACGGAGGTAACAACGATTGAAGAACAAGCGATTACGTTAAAAGGACCAGACGGGGAATTTCAAATAGAAAATGATTTCGTATTTGCAATGACCGGTTACCATCCGGACCATGGATTTTTACGGAAAATGGGGATTCAAATGGACCCAGTGACTGGTCGTCCAACCTACAATGCAGAAACGATGGAAACGAATGTGGATGGAATTTTTATAGCTGGAGTTATTGCTGCAGGAAATAACGCCAATGAAATATTTATAGAAAATGGCCGTTTCCACGGAGACCAAATAGCTAAAGAAATAGAAAAAAAGCGTAAAGAAAACTAAGCCTCTTTACGCTTTTCCCTTGCCCCTAGGGAATAATAAAATTTTTTTCTATATAGAAAAAATGCTGTTCATTGCGCTTTTCGGGTCGGTGTGATGCAGTGCTATGAGCAGTGCTAGTCTTGCCTTTTGACCGTTTAAACCGTGTGCAAACATCACTCCTTGTTCTTTCAAATTTTTTCCTCCGCCGACGTAACCATAAACGTCTTGAGCAATCCCATTAAAACATCTAGAGACCAGTACAATCGGTATATCTTTTTTCAAAATATCCTCGATGGTTGGAACAAGACTTGGAGGGACATTTCCTTGGCCTAAACCTTCTAGTACAATCCCTTCGTATCCTAATTGGATAGCCGCTTCGAGTAAATCAGGCTCCATCCCCGCATACACTTTAAATAATGCGACTCTTTTGGAAATACCTTGAATCGGAAGCACATTTCGGTGATTTGGCGAATGGTGAAAATGCACAATCGATTTGGAAATAAAACCAATTGGACCATATTGCGGACTTTGAAATGTGCTTACATTACTAGCATGGGTTTTCGTCACATTCTCTGCTGTGTGAATTTCGTCATTTAAAACGACAAGAACCCCTTTATCCTTGGCATCATCCGAACAAGCAACTTGTACAGCGGATACTAAATTATACAAACCATCTGAACCTATTTCGTTAGAAGAACGCATTGCACCTGTAAGTACGATTGGTATAGATGTATCAATTGTTAAATCGAGAAAATAAGCAGTTTCCTCCAGCGTATCAGTTCCATGTGTGATGACAACACCTTCAATGGAATGTTCTCCAATATATTGCTCAATTAATTGTTTCAAAATTAACATTTCTTTTGGCGTAATATGTGGAGAAGGTAAATTGAACGCTTCTATTTCTAAAATATTAGCATATTGTTTCAGTTTTTCAGCTTCGAAAGTAATGGGATTATTTTCTGTAGGTATGACGGCACCAGTATCTGATTGTATTTGCATAGATATAGTTCCGCCAGTATGAATAAGTAAGATAGATTTCATTTTAAAACCTCCGGAATTTTACATTTTATCGGCAAAAAGTTGTATAATAAAGAGAATCTAATGGAAGGAGTACGCATATGTTCATACTACTCTCTGTTGCAATTGCACCAGCACTTGCACTTTTAAGCTATTTCTATTTACGTAAAGAAATAGCCAAAGAGCCTTCCAAATTATTATTACATTCTTTTATATATGGTGCTATATTAACATTTCCAATATTATTTATCCAACACGTTATTCAAGAGGAAGAGCTATTTTCATCCTTATTTCTTCATCAAGCACTCGTAACAAGTGCTTTGGAGGAATTTTTTAAATGGCTTATATTAGTTATTGCCATATACAAACATGTAGAGTTTGATGATCCTTACGATGGAATATTGTATGGGGCCAGTGTCGCGCTCGGCTTTGCGACGGTAGAAAATATTTTATTTTTACTAAATTTTGGGATGGATGCAGCATTTATTCGTGCCTTATTACCCGTTTCCAGTCACGCCTTATTTGGTGTTGTAATGGGCTATTATTTAGGGAGAGCAAAATTTTCTGCTCGAAAGGCAAAAAACGAAATTACGTATGCATTTTTAGCATCATTTTTTTTACATACTGTATATAATAGTATTTTGATTATTAAAGGGTTGGATTTATTATTAATCGTTCCATTCATGCTGTTTTTATGGCTATTCGGTTTGTCTAAAGCGAAAAAAGCGCATATTTTATCACGACGTAAGCGAATGGAAGACCATCAATATTATATGAGAGAAGAAATCTAGCTCTGTGCTAGATTTTTTTTGTATATTTGAGCGCATCTTATCCAAGCTAATAAAAAAGGAGAGATGACGTTYGAAACAACTAAAGTATATTTTATTGGGCATCGTATTTTGTGCAGCGAGCTATGCCTTGTTACAGGAAGAGCAACCTACACAGGCTTTCTCTACCCAAATAGTTGAACGCGGAGCATATGGTGACGATGTAATTGAATTGCAGTCTAGACTACAATATACCGGATTTTACACGAGTCAAATAGATGGGAAATTTGGTTATAACACATACTGGGCACTTCGAAACTTTCAAGAAAAATATGGCCTTCCAATTGATGGTTTACTAGGAGAGGAAACGAAGAAAAAGCTTGTAAGTGTTTCCAAGTTCGATAAACAATTCGTCCATGACCAACTGAAAAAAGGAAATAGTTTTACGACTTATGGTGGAAAAGATTTAGCTAGTCAAGTGAAAAATAAACAAGCAGAAAGCACCAATATGCAACTTCCACCGAAGTATTCGGAAAAAGATTTAAATCTTATTGCCAATGCTGTATATGGGGAATCTAGAGGAGAACCTTATGAAGGGCAAGTGGCGGTTGCTGCAGTTATTTTAAATAGAGTGGAGCATCCCGATTTTCCAAATACTATTTCAGAAGTAATCTTCCAACCATTAGCCTTTACAGCAGTTGCGGACGGTCAAATTTGGCTAGAGCCAAATGAACGTGCAAAAGAAGCGGTACTCGATGCGTTGAATGGATGGGATCCTACGGAAAATGCAATCTACTATTTCAACCCGAAAACAGCAACAAGCAAATGGATTTGGTCACGACCACAAATAAAAACAATCGGACAGCATATTTTTTGTGCATAAGGAGATCATATGAAAAAATTTATATGGGTAATTGTTGTTTCTGCCGCCGCCGTATTCCTTGTGTATCATTTTAACGTCCAGTCTAAAAATACTCGCTTAGAAAACGCGCTTGCCAATCAATATTCTAACCAATTAACATCGGCATCCGAAAAATTAATAAAACTAAGTGACTCCATTGATCAAACCTTACTCTTTCAGGATAAAGAGGTTCTCGATCAGCCATTAGAAGACGTATGGAGACTTTCTTCCGATGTTCGTGATTCAATATCTGCTCTTCCAATAGATCACGAGACCTCAACTGTATGGATGAATTACTTGAACCGAATCGGAAATAGTGCTTCCTTAGTGAAAGATGGCAAGATTCCAGTTGAGGAATGGCAAAAAAGTATGAAAGATGCAAGAACAAATTTACTATCATTATCTGATCAGTGGGCTTTTACGAATAGAAATGCTGGGAAAAAGGAATATATCGTTACTTCCTTTGTGAACAATAAAGCGAATAAAGAAAACGAAAAAAACTGGAAAACGCTTGGAGATTCTGTAAAAGCTTATACGGAAAGTGATTTTCCGATGACTGCAAGTGAAACGGACAAACAAAAAAAGAAAGATTTGCAACATATTAAAGACTCCGAAGTAACTGCGGATCAAGTGAAACAAAATTTCTTTAAATTATTTCCAGAACTAAAAGATGCGACCATTCATATTACGGAAAGCGCAGAAGATGCACCCTACCCTTTTTACCATGTACAATTCCATAAAGGGATTCGAATTGGATATGCTGACTTTACGAAAAAAGGAGGTCACTTGCTCTCGTATTTATTGGAGCGACCTTTTGACAAAACGACGATTAGTAGCGAACAGATGAAAGAAAAAGCAAGTGCTTATATGAAGTCCTTCGGCTACACTGATACAGAGTTGGTAGAGTATCGAGAAAACCATATTGCTTGGCATTTAGCCTTTGCACGGCTTGATCCAAATAATGATGCACTCATTTACGCGGACGGCATGCATTTAAAAATCGCCAAAGATAATGGGGAACTATTAGGCTTGAATGCGATGGAATATATTCAAAAAGAAAATATAGGGGAACAAAAAGTAGTACCAATCGATTATAAGAAAATATTCTCAGGTGATTTTACGGTCGAAGAAGAAAGACTAGCTTATGTGGAAAATAAAGAGCTTCAACAACGTCTTGCCTATGAAGTATTAACGAGAAATGATTCGATTGGCACACATAAAACGTATATTGATACGGAAACACATGAAATATTACACACAGAAAAATTACCTTAACCAGAAATTTTGATAGAAATATACCCCTTTAAGTGTCATAATATATATATTATGACACTTAAAGAGGGTTGCTTATGAATATTAAACTTGGGACAGTTCTTACTTTAGAGCCAACCGTATCAGAAAAAGTGGAAAAGTACCGTTGTAAAATTGTTGATAGCGATGATCATGCGATTTACGTAGATTATCCAGTAGATTCAATTTCAGGTAGAACCGTTTTTCTAATAGACGGAACACAACTTCGTGTTTCATACACCGAAGAATCAAAAGCAGCTTTTGCATTTCAAACGGAAGTTCTAGGCAAAAAAAAGGGACAAATCCCAATGATAAAACTCTCCTTTCCAGGAGATTCAGAAATTATTAAAATACAACGAAGAGATTTTGTGCGTGTGGTCGCTTCGCTTGATATATCAGTCCGATTCCAAGATGAAAAGTACCAATTTGTGACCGATGATATAAGTGCGGGTGGGACGGCTGTCATATTAAATCGTGCCGTCAATTTTAAAGCAGATGATGATGTTTCTTTATTGATCCCACTTCCGTTTAATAATGGTGATATTAAATACGTATCGACAACTGCTAAAGTAATACGGATCTGGGAAAGAGATTCGATCACGGTGGCATCATTGAAATTCTCGGATACGGATGAAGTAGATAAACAACAGATCGTTCGTTATTGTTTTGAACGACAAGTATTGCTAAGAAAAAAAAGCAGGGACTAAAAGTCTGTATAAACAGGCTTTTTTTCTTTGAGAAGTCATATGAGTTTTGGATAAGTGTAAACCTTTTTGGTAAAATAAGTGAGTTAAGTAATTTTAATGAATTGAACGCATTATAGGGATACTGCGACGTAGAGTATCCGCTATGATTTTCGTTACAGGATGGACGCTTTCCGCCGGGTGAGCGATGAGCCTTCACCGACGCTAGCGCGTGCGATGTGAAGTCTCATCTGCCCACTCATCCGGCAGGAGTCGCCATCCTTTCACGAAAATCAACGGAAAATTGCTTACCTATTCTGTATCKACTTGCTAAAAACAGGTTATTATCCAATTTATTCAATTCATGCATCCAGAAAATGGCTAAGGGCAACAGATCGGTCCCTGAAAGCAATCAAACCAACATGAGGGCAACCAAATTGCAGGTGAAAGCAACCATTTCTGTAAGTTTACTTGGATTGAGACGACCAGGAATTGGATGCATTATTTATAAAGGGTGCGCAAATGGTCTATAATGTTGTGAGTTTGAAGAGAGATTTTACGAGTAACGACTGCAACGTTACACATTTTTTATTGGACAATCTTCTCTGAATAAATAGAGTGGATATTGATGCCGTAGCGCGACGGGCCGCATGAGCCGCAGTCATGAGACCCACTCGTGTGCAACACGAGTTGGCTCATGCAAGGTGCGGCAAGCGCGAAGGCTAGCGGTCACTACGACGCATTATCCCTTTTCTGTGTAACATCCCATTAATATCAACCTAGCTGCAGCGCCTTGCCCCCTGAGGACAGCCATAGGCGCTTACGCTTTTCAAGTTATATGTTAAAATAGATTCGAATAGAGCGGAGGCAAAATTATGACGAAAAGAATTCAAGTCGCAATCGATGGACCGGCAGCTGCCGGCAAAAGCACAATAGCTAAAAAAACAGCAGAATTATTAGGATATACATATGTAGATACAGGTGCAATGTATCGAGCAATTACGTATAAAGCCATTCGCTTAAACATAGATTTGCAAGACGGAGAAAAATTAACGGAACTATTACACAACACTAGAATCGACTTAAAGCCCTCTCCAAAAGGACAACTTGTGTTTTTGGATGATGTAGAAGTAACAGAAGAAATTCGTTCCACAGAAGTAACTAGTTCGGTATCAGCAGTTTCTGCACATGCAGATTTACGGGAAGAAATGGTCAAAAGACAAGTGAATATGGGGAAAGACGGCGGGATTGTCATGGACGGCAGAGATATTGGAACACATGTATTAACGAACGCAGAATTGAAAATTTTCATGTCTGCTAGTGTAGAAGAACGAGCAAACAGAAGATATTTGGACAACCAAAAAAGAGGTATTTATACAAGCTTAGAAGAATTGGTAAAAGAGATCGCCCTTCGGGACAAACTGGATAGCGAGCGAGAAGCATCGCCATTAACGCAAGCAGAAGACGCGATTTATATCGATACTACTTCTCTTTCTATTGAAGAAGTATCCCAACAAATTATGCAGCTCGCAAAAGAAAGGATGGCGTAATATGAATCTTTATTCCTTTGCAAAAACAGTTGTTTATGGCATTCTGAAGCCAATTTACAGATTTGAAGTGATTGGAGCTGACAAATTTCCAAAAGAGGGAGGCATTTTATTATGTAGTAATCATATCGATAATTTAGATCCTCCCGTTGTTGGTATAAATGCTCCAAGACCAGTAAATTTCATGGCAAAAGAAGAATTATTCCACTTACCACTTTTAAAAAGTATATTACCTGGAGTGCGAGCGTTTCCTGTAAAAAGAGGAATGAGCGACCGAGATGCGCTTCGCCGTGCTATTAAACTATTAAAAGACGGAGAAGTAGTTGGTCTTTTCCCAGAAGGTACCAGAAGCAAAGATGGACAACTTGGTAAAGGATTCAGTGGAGCGGGCTTTTTTGCTTTAAGAGGAGAGGCAAATGTCGTTCCTTGTGCCATTGTCGGTCCCTATAAACCTTTTAAACGTTTAAAAGTAGTGTACGGTAATGCGATTGATATGCAGCCATATCGCGAGAGAAAAGCATCTGCAGAAGAAGTAACAGAAGTAATAATGGCTCATATTGCGGAATTATTGGAACAATACAAAACGAAATAATTAGATTTTTTCCATTTCAAAAGTGCTTCTTTTTGTATTTCTGTGCTAGTTGGCATAAAATAGATTAGAGACGTTGTGAAGGAGGAATATCATATGTCAGAAGAAATGAACTTAAATGACTCACATGAATTTAAAGAGGGAGATCTAGTAAAAGCAACGGTTGCGCAAGTTGATGAAAAATCGGCAATCGTATCAATCGAAGGTGCACCTTTTGATGGCATCGTTCCTATAAGTGAACTATCTAGCTTGCATATTGAAAAAGCATCCGACGCCGTTTCCATCGGTGATGAATTGGAACTTATGATTACAAAAGTGGAAGAAGCTAATTTTGTTCTTTCCAAACGAAAAGTAGATGCCCAGAAAGCATGGGATCAACTTGAAAAGCAATTCCAATCAGGTGAAATTATTGAAACAGAAGTAAAAGAAGTAGTAAAAGGTGGATTAGTGGTCGATTTAGGTGTCCGTGGATTTATCCCTGCATCTTTAATTGAAGACCATTTCGTTGAATCATTCGATGATTATAAAGGCAAAATGTTAACCTTTAAAATTGTAGAATTAGAAAAAGATAAAAATCGATTAATCCTCTCTCATAAAGCAGTAGTGGAAGATGAAAAATCGGTTAATAAACAAAAAATATTAGATGTGATCCAACCAGGAGACGTATTAGATGGTACAGTTCAACGCTTAGCGTCCTTTGGGGCATTCGTAGATATCGGCGGAGTAGACGGGCTTGTGCATATTTCACAAGTGTCATACGAGCATTTAGAGAATATTGCGGACGTTCTAAAAGAAGGGCAACAAGTGAAAGTAAAAGTATTATCAATCGACCGCGACGCGGAAAGAATTTCTTTATCTATTAAAGATACTCTCCCTGGACCGTGGGATGAAATTGAAGAAAAGGCTGCAAAAGGTTCTATTTTAACAGGTAAAGTAAAACGACTTGTTTCCTATGGTGCCTTTGTAGAAGTACTTCCAGGTGTAGAAGGGCTTGTTCATATTTCACAAATCGCTCACAAACATATTAGTACACCACAAGAAGTGTTAAAAGAAGGCGAAGAAGTACAAGTTAAAGTACTAGAAGTAAATAGTAAGGAAAAAAGATTGTCCTTAAGTATTAAAGACTTAGTTGAAAACGAAGAAGCATTCGATTTAACGGATTATCAGTTACCGGAAGAGTCAAGAGGTTTCTCTATTAGCGACGTACTAGGAGACAAGCTTAAGGATTTTACCAAATAAAATTAGTCTATAAGTATCACAAAGCAGGTGACTTCGACAAAGAAGTCGCCTGCTTTTGTCTTTTTGTTGTATAATACAAAATAGACGAAGTTGGAAGGATGAATAAGTAATGACAAAACCAGTAGTAGCAATCGTTGGTAGGCCAAATGTCGGCAAATCGACTATATTTAATCGAATCGTAGGAGAACGTGTTTCTATCGTGGAGGACATTCCAGGGATTACACGTGATCGTATATATAGTTCTGCCGATTGGTTAACACATGAATTTAATATTATCGATACAGGTGGTATCGAACTAAGTGACGAACCCTTTTTAGAGCAAATTAAACAACAAGCGGAAATCGCAATGGACGAAGCGGATGTAATCATCTTCTTAACTAATGGACGAGAAGGCGTTACATCGGCAGACGAATATGTGGCTAAGATTTTGTATAAAACGAAAAAACCAATCGTTTTAGCTGTAAACAAAATTGATAATCCCGATATGCGTGAAATGATTTATGATTTCTATACATTAGGAATGGGCGAACCATTTCCTATTTCAGGATCTCACGGATTAGGATTAGGGGATTTACTAGACGAAGTTGCGAAAAACTTCCCTAATGTAGAAGATCAGGAATATGGAGAAGATGTCATTAAATTCTCATTAATCGGTAGACCAAATGTTGGGAAATCATCTTTGATCAATTCATTTTTAGGACAAGAACGCGTAATTGTCAGTGATATTGCTGGAACAACGCGAGATGCCATTGATACAGAGTATTCGTTTGATGGGCAAGAGTACGTCATGATTGATACGGCTGGGATGCGAAAAAAAGGAAAAGTATACGAAACAACGGAGAAATACAGTGTGCTTCGTGCTTTAAAGGCGATCGAACGTTCAGACGTTGTGTTAGTCGTACTAAACGCAGAAGAAGGTATCCAAGAGCAAGATAAGAAGATTGCTGGATATGCCCATGAAGGCGGCAAAGCAGTTATCATTGTCATGAACAAATGGGATGCAATAGAAAAAGACGATAAAACGATGAATGAAATGACAAAATCTATTCGCGAGCATTTTCAATTTTTGGACTATGCACCGATTGTGTTTGTTTCAGCAAAAACCAAGCAACGTGTGAATAGCCTATTTCCAATAATAAATACCGTAAGTGAAAACCATTCACTTCGCGTACAATCATCTGTCTTGAATGAAGTAATTGAGGATTCTGTAGCGCGTAATCCAGCTCCAACAGATAAAGGGAAAAGATTACGTATTTACTATGCAACACAAGTGGCGATTAAACCACCGACATTTGTTGTGTTTGTAAACGAACCAGACATGATGCATTTCTCTTACGAGCGCTTTTTAGAAAACCGTATTCGTGAATCCTTTGATTTTGAAGGGACTCCAATACGTATCATAACTCGCGCAAGAACTTGAGTGTAAAAGGGGCGTAATTAAATGGAGAAAGTAACAGTACTTGGTGCCGGTAGCTGGGGGACAGCTCTAGCAATGGTGCTCGCAAATAACGATAATGATTGTCTGTTGTGGTCTCACCGCGAAGATCAAGCAAAAGAAATAAACGACCTTCATACAAATATCAAGTATTTACCAAATACTACTTTGCCTAGCAATTTAAAAGCGACTAGTCATTTTGAGCAAGCGATTCAACATGCATCTACTATCGTGATTGCCGTGCCAACAAAGGCGATTCGTGAAGTTTGTCATGATATGAAGTCGTTTTTAACGGAGAAAAAATTAGTGGTGCATGTTTCAAAAGGGATTGAACCCGATTCGTTAAAGCGCATTTCAGAAATGTTAGAAGATGAGCTTCCTGCTGAATTTGTAGATGCAATTGTTGTATTATCCGGTCCAAGTCATGCAGAGGAAGTCGTGTTGCAACATCCTACTACGGTTACAGTAGCCAGTGTAAAAATGGAAGCAGCAGAAAAAATACAAGATCTGTTTATGAATAATTACTTCCGCGTTTACACAAATGACGATGTAGTAGGAGTAGAAATAGGCGCGGCTTTAAAAAATGTTATCGCTTTAGCCGCTGGTATAGTAGATGGTTTAGGTTATGGAGACAATGCAAAGGCAGCTTTAATTACAAGAGGTCTAGCTGAAATCACTAGACTTGGCATCAGCTTAGGAGCAGATGCCTCTACATTTTCAGGGTTAACTGGCATGGGCGATTTGATCGTAACATGTACAAGTGTTCACTCTAGAAACTGGCGTGCTGGTCATATGCTTGGAAAAGGTGCAAGCCTGCAAACGGTATTAGATGAGATGGGAATGGTAGTAGAAGGCGTACGAACGACGAAAGCCGCTTATCAGCTTGCGAAAAAGCAAGAAGTAGATATGCCAATCACCGAAGCATTGCATTCTGTATTATTTGAAGGGACTCACCCGAAAGAAGCGGTCGATATTTTGATGCATCGTACGAAAAAACATGAGTTGGATGATTATAAATCATTCTAAAATTGTCACAAAGAAAAGAGTTGTTTGAAAACAACTCTTTTTTGAAGTGATATAATCTAAAGTTATAGAAAGGTGGGGAAATTTGTGTTACCTGTCTTGTTAGTGTCATCGATGGATAAAATGTGGATATCATTTGGATCTATGGGTAGTATGTTTTTAGCAATGCTTCTTATGTTTTTTGTGAAAACAAAATTTAATAACGCTTTCTTGAAATTTATCTTTGGTTTAGCCGCATACATAATGTTATTTATAGGCTTCATTACGATGATTTATATTATTTTTAACCCTACAAAAGCTTAATAAGGAGATTCGCATGAAAAAATTAAGTTTACTAGCAATTTTTACTATTGGCCTTCTCATATTAGCAGGATGTAATTACAAAAGCGGATATGAGCCAGAGAACTTATTGCCATACGAAGATCAATTAAATGCTGTCCAAAATGCAGTAAATGGATTTAAAGAAGATTCGGGTGGCTTATTACCAATTAAAACACGTGATATGGAAACAGATCAGTATATAAAATACCCAATCGACTTTAAAAAAATTGTGCCTGCTTATATGGGAAAAGTCCCGGCAAACTCTTATGAAGCAGGCGGAATTTACCAATACGTCATTATGGACGTAGAGGAAAATCCTACTGTTAAATTGGTAGATTTGCGCCTTGCAGAAGCAATCCGGGATATTAACTACCGAAAAGGGATTAATGGCTACGGCCCTGTTGCGGAAATCGTAGCAGAAGGTGTATATAAGCTAGATTACAAGAAGATGGGGTATAAAAGTGAATTATCCGTTCAAAGTCCTTATTCCGACACGCAGTTGCCTTTAGTAGCGACCGGAGACGGGAAAGTGTATGTGGATTATTCCATCGAATTGAATCGTCTTCTTCAAGAAAATGAAGTAGAAGTAAAACCAGGAGACGATATCCGCTTTTTACTAACGGATAATTTTGCCATTGTCCCGGCATACTCGCTTCCCTATACGGTTGATGAAAATAACGAACCAATATTTATGTTAACACCTGCGAAGTAGAGATGATAAGCTAGATTTGTATGTTTCAGTCCGCTTTGAACGAAATATTATCTAAAAAAATGATTAGGGAGGTGATTCTGTCACTTTCCTAATCATTTTTTTGTACAAACCGTCGTAAATCGAATACTTATCAGTTCCGCTTCGCCGAAAAACAAAATTTTATCCAGTTCTCCTATGGTGCACATCCAGTAAATGGCTTAGAGCAACAAATCAATCAATGAAAGCAACTAATTCTAATCTGAAAGCAACCAAATCGGCACGAAAGCAACCAAGTTACAAGTGAAAGCAACTAATTCTTATAACAGCTCTTTACTTGGAGTGAGACGACGATGCCGGAGAGTTATTTTGGGATAATACCTTGTAAAGCCTGTGGAACTTCCCGGCTTGACTCTAGCTAGGCTGGCTTGTCGTGTTCAGCGGTTTTATTGTCTCGTTCAACCATTTATTGTTAATTCGGGATGCGGATAAGTTAATATTTCCATTGATCTTCGCAGTAGACACTTCATTACTTAGAAAAACGTTTTATGCTTTATGCATGAAACGTTTTTTTGGTACATATATTAGATTGCGAAGAAAGGAGACTATCCATGTCAAATCAACTTTATGAACAAATAGCAGAGCGAACTAATGGAGATGTGTATATTGGTGTTGTAGGTCCAGTTAGGGTAGGGAAATCTACTTTTGTCAAACGAGTAATGGAGCTCGTTGTCATTCCGAATATTCAAGATGAAGCGGAAAGAGTACGAGCGCAAGATGAGCTTCCACAAAGTTCTCCAGGTAATGTTATTATGACCGCAGAACCTAAATTTGTCCCAGCACATGGAACGAATATCCACCTAGGAGAAGATCAATTACGACTACAAATTCGGTTAGTCGATTGTGTTGGCTACATGATTGATGGGATTAATACTGGTTCCGGAGAAGATGGCCAGAAACTGGTACACACCCCATGGCATAGTGAAGCAATTCCATTCGAAGAGGCAGCACGCATCGGTACCGACAAAGTAATCCGTGATCATTCCACAATTGGTATCGTAGTAACGACAGATGGATCAGTAAATAATATTCCGAGAAAAGCAGCGGAAGAAGCGGAAGAACAAATTATTTCGCAATTAAAAGAAATTGGTAAACCATTTGTCATTGTGTTAAATAGCAAAAATCCTGGTCATATTGACACGATTCAATTGAGTGAAGAATTACAGAAAAAACATGAAGTGCCTGTAATCGCAGTAGCTGTTGATCGTATGACTGCGGAGGAAATTCAGTACATACTCCAACAGGCCCTTTATGAATTTCCTATTACGGATATTGAAGTTGTAAAGCCTGATTGGACGGATGTACTAGAACCGGATCATTTTGTGAATAATGCCATCACTTCTTCGTTACACGAGTGGTTACAAATTGTATCCAAAATGAAAGATGTAAAAGAACTTGCTGCTCGTTTTAAACAAGTGCCATTTATTCAATCGGCTGAAGTAGTAGAGGCAAATCCGGGGCGAGGATCTGCTTGTATTCAAATTGGCCTAAAGCCCGAAGTGTTCCAGGAAGTATGTGATGAGTGGTTAGAAGAACCAATTCAATCGAAAAAAGATTGGCTTTTGTTCGTCAAAGATGCATCTACAGCGAAGAAAGCCTACAATAAATTTTCAGAAGCACTTGAAGCGGCGAAAAACCACGGGTACGGCGTGTCGCTACCAACTATACAAGATTTTCAACCTTCAGCACCAGAAATCATTAAACAAAATAATTTTTACGGGGTCAGCCTAAAAGCAAAAGCCGCTTCCCTTCACATTATTCGTGTCGATATGGAAGCAGAATTTGCTCCACTCATCGGCTCTGAATTCCATAGTCAGCAATTATTAAAAGACTTAAAACATGGGTATTTGCATGACCGGGATGCATTGTGGCAAACACAGGTTTTTGGAACTTCTTTAGTCGAAGTGATGAAAGAAAGTTTGCGTTACAAAACGGAAAGCGTTTCGGCCGTTGCGAAGAATAGAATGCGTCAAACAATCGAACGAATGGTAAACGAAGGCGATCGAGGAATGGTAACATTCATACTGTAAATTTGATACAGGGCTTTTCGCGACTATGCGAAAAGTCCTGTATTTTTATGAAATTCCCGTTTTTTTAAGGAATCTTCCCTAAACACGTGTAAATAGTGTTGCGAAGCCATTTCTGATGTGATACTCTTTTTACAGGCTTAAAGCTATCTTCCTTTGAGAGGAGGTGAATGGTATGAATAAAACAGAATTAGTAAATGCTGTTGCAGAAGCTGCAGAACTTTCTAAAAAAGACGCATCTAAAGCTGTTGAAGCTGTATTTGAATCAATTCAAGCTGCTCTTGCAGATGGAGGTAAAGTTCAATTAATCGGCTTTGGTAACTTTGAGGTTCGTGAACGTGCAGCACGTAAAGGACGTAACCCTCAAACAGGTGAAGAAATCGACATCGCTGCTAGCAAGGTGCCTGCTTTCAAACCAGGTAAAGCACTTAAAGACGCAGTTAAATAACTGATGTTGTAGTACATAGAACGGTTATTGTGAAGCTTGCTTCATAGTAGCCGTTCTTTTCAATTACATAGTGCGACTAGAGGAATTGGGCGATACATAGTTAAAAATATTTATTAAATACCATTCCTATGCTAAGATGCTAATGGTATATAAGTTAGGTCTAGGGGGTTAACAGATGACGAATGTCGATCTGAAAAAAATAGAAGAAGCAGTAAAAATGATTTTGGAAGCAGTTGGAGAAGATCCAGAAAGAGAAGGATTACTCGAAACACCAAAACGAGTTTCTAAAATGTATGCAGAAATGTTTGAAGGCTTACATCAAGATCCAAAAGAATATTTTAAAACCGTATTTAACGAGGATCACGAGGAGCTTGTATTAGTAAAAGATATTCCTTTCTTCTCCATGTGTGAACACCACCTTGTTCCTTTTTACGGTAAGGCACATGTTGCCTACATTCCAAGAGATGGAGTCGTAACCGGATTAAGTAAATTAGCGAGAGCTGTCGAAACAACGGCAAGACGACCACAACTGCAAGAAAGAATCACATCTAGTATTGCAGAAGATATAATGGAAATGTTGAATCCACACGGAGTTTACGTTGTTATTGAGGCGGAGCATATGTGTATGACCATGCGTGGTATTAAAAAACCAGGTGCCAAAACGATAACAGCTGTAGCTAGAGGGATATTAGAAACAGACGAAGTAAAACGCTCCGAAATATTATCTTTTATCCAGATGAAGTAACAGCTTTGGAGAAAGTTTTAGAATATGGTATGATGAAAAAAGACTGTTTTGTAAAGGAGAATAAATAATGTCTAGTTCAGATTTTATCGTGATAAAAGCAGAAGAAGATGGGGTACATGTCATCGGGCTTACCCGTGGGACGGATACAAAATTCCATCATTCTGAAAAACTAGATACAGGTGAAGTAATGATTGCACAGTTTACAGAGCACACTTCTGCCATGAAAATTAGAGGAAAAGCATCTATTCACACGGCAAACGGCGTTATTCAAAGTGAATCTAAAAAATAAAAGACCTACTCTAAAAAAAGTAAGCGTGGTTGGGAAATGGAGTAAAGTGTAATGAATGAAGCAATGATCACACAACTGGTAAAACAATATAAAAGCGATATTCTCATGCAAATTCGGCAAAGCACTTTGTTAAACTATACAGGTACTCCTATCATTGACGAAGAACGTTTGTTTTTTACACTTTTACCACTACTCAATGGGGAAGATTGGAACGAATCAGAAAGAATTTCTGTACTAGCAGTTTCTCTAATTTTCTCAGCACTTGCTGCTCATGATTTAGTGAAAGAACAAAATGCCACGTCGAGAGAACAGCAATTACAAGTGCTGGCAGGAGACTATTACAGCGGAAAATACTATCAGCTGTTAGCAAAAGATAAAAAGATAGATTTAATACAAAAATTGTCCGAATGTGTCACTTCTATTACGGAGCATAAAACAAGGTTTTACGACAAACACAACTATACGTTTGAACAACTGATAGATTCTATTCAACTTATTGAAAGTAAAACAATTGAACAATTTATGGAATATTACCTTTATCATGAATATGTATTTTTCATGAAAGAAGCATTATTATTACTATCACTGAAAAAAGAGATTGCTGCTTATGAACGAATGGAAGTTACATTTTATATAGATAAATCATCCGTTTTGAAATCGAACATAAACTTACTTCATGCGGAGATAAAAAATATAGAAAACAGTTTAGTACAAGACGTCCGTTCCTCGGATTTATTAAAAGAACATGTCAAACATGCAATTGTAGAACGGGTAACTAAATGTTCGCTGGAAACGCAGTTGAGAGAAGGTTAAACGGTGGGAAAATCAAAAGAGCAACATGTACATGAAGTATTTGAAAAAATTTCAGATAATTATGATTCGATGAACTCTGTCATCAGTTTTCAACAACATAAAATATGGCGCAATGACACGATGAAAGCAATGCAAGTGAAAACGGGGAGTTCCGCATTAGACGTATGCTGTGGTACTGCTGACTGGACCATTGCTTTAGCCAATGCAACTGGGCCAACAGGAACAGTAAAAGGGCTAGATTTTAGCCAAAATATGTTGAATGTTGGGAAAGAAAAAGTGAAAAACATTTCTCAAATTGAATTAATACAAGGTAATGCAATGGAGTTGCCATTTGAAGACAACACATTCGATTATGTCACGATTGGTTTTGGTCTACGAAATGTTCCGGACTACAAGCAAGTACTTAGCGAAATGAATCGCGTTGCAAAACCTGGTGGTAAAATTGTCTGTTTAGAAACATCACAACCAGATTCTAAACTATTCAATGCGGGATTCCGACTATATTTTCGTTTTATTATGCCGATGTTCGGTAAACTATTTGCGAAAAGCTATAAAGAGTATTCATGGTTACAAGAATCAGCGAAAGACTTTCCAAATAGAGCAGAACTTGCCAAGTTATTTGAACAAGTCGGCATGCAGCATGTAACAAGTAAGCCATATAGCGGTGGTGCAGCAGCAAGACATATTGGTTTCAAAAAAGATATTTAAGTGGGGGAAGGTTTGGATCTATGGATAAGATGAAGTTGAAATTACTTTATTCCGATTTAAAATCGGATTTAGAAGTCATAGAAAAAGAGCTTGCAGTAGCTGTGAATTCTTCCTCTCCCTTATTGAATGAAGCCTCTCTTCATTTACTTCTTGCTGGAGGCAAACGGATTCGACCTGTTTTTGTTCTACTAGCTGCGAAGTTCGGAAACTATTCGATTGAATCCATCAAACATGTTGCTGTCTCGATAGAACTGATACATATGGCCTCCCTTGTGCATGACGATGTAATAGACGATGCGGAAACAAGAAGGGGTAGGGAGACGGTCAAGGCACAATGGAATAATCGAGTCGCAATGTATACAGGCGATTTTCTTTTTGCGAAAGCGATGGAATACATAACAGAAGTACAAAATACATACGCACATGAAGTGTTATCTCACACCATGATTGAGCTTTGCATCGGTGAAATTATTCAAGTCGAAGATAAGCGCTTGTTAGACCAAACAGTGCGAGATTATTTAAGAAGAATAAAGAGAAAAACTGCCATCTTAATCTCTGCTAGTTGTGAATTAGGAGCTATTGCATCAGGAACGGATGCTAAAACAGTAAGGCATTTAAAACTCTTTGGCTATTATGTGGGGATGTCCTTTCAAATTATCGATGATATATTAGACATAGTTTCGACAGATGAACAACTGGGTAAACCGGCCGGAAGCGATCTTCTACAAGGGAATATTACCTTACCAGTGCTTTATGCAAAAGAGGAACCGACTGTGGCTCCATTGCTTCATGCGATGTTGGAAGGAACGATTTCCGCTACCGATCAAGATAAACTATTGAAGGCAATCCGACAATCGGATGGCATGACGAAGGCCAAACAACTAAGTAATTTATATTTGCAAAAGGCATTAAACGAAGTGAAACAATTACCTGCGAATTCTGCTAAAAAATCTTTGCAAAATATCGCCTTATTTATGAGTAAACGTAAGTTTTAATTGATAATTATAGTGCTTAGTGATACTATTTTTAACGGTGGAGAATTTATGCCCATTATATTTATTCGAGGAGTGTTAATCATGGAAAAAACATTTTTAATGGTAAAACCTGATGGCGTACAACGTAACTTAATCGGTGAAATTGTAAGTCGTTTTGAGAAAAAAGGTTATCAATTAGTTGGAGCAAAATTAATGCAAATTCCAACTGAATTAGCAGAACAACATTACGGCGAACATAAAGAACGCCCATTCTTTGGTGAATTAGTAGAATTCATCACTTCTGGACCAGTTTTCGCAATGGTTTGGGAAGGAGAAAATGTTATTTCAACAGCTCGTCTTATGATGGGTGCTACAAACCCTAAAGAATCAGCTCCAGGAACAATCCGCGGAGACTTCGCAGTAACTGTTGGTAAAAACATTATCCACGGTTCTGACGCACCAGAAAGCGCTGAACGCGAAATCGGTCTATTCTTCAAACAAGAAGAACTAGTAGCTTACGCTAAAGACGCTAACAACTGGATCAATTAATTTTTACTAATAAAAAGGCAGACAAGTGTTCACATTTGTCTGTCTTTTTCTATATTCGAAATGCCTCTGTTGCGATATACTAGATATAGGTCTTTAGAAAGGAACGATGTCAGTTGCCAGACTATATTAAATTTGTAGATTCCATCAAACGAAAAACAGGAATTGATCTTGCTGCATATAAGGAAGCACAAATGAAAAGACGCCTTACTTCTTTATATGAAAAGAAAGGCTTTAAAAACTTTGTCGATTTTTTTCAAGCATTAGATAAAGATAGAGATTTATTAAATGAGTTTTTAGATAGAATGACCATTAATGTGTCCGAATTTTATCGAAATGCCAAACGTTGGGATGTTTTAGAGCAAAAGATATTTCCAAAACTTCTTGCTCAAAATAAACGATTGAAAATATGGAGCGCTGCTTGTTCAACTGGAGAAGAGCCTTATACAACTGCCATGGTGCTATCTAATCACTTATCACTTTCGCAAATCTCTATTCTTGCGACAGATTTAGATGAAAATGCAATACAGCGTGCGAAGGTGGGAATTTATCCGGAGCGTTCGCTTGCGGAAGTTCCAGCTAATATGAAGTMGAAGTATTTCGAGAAACAAGCTGCCTTTTATAAAGTCGATGATTCGATAAAAAAGACGGTCACATTTAAAAAACATAATTTATTAAAGGATACATATGATAAGAATTTTGATTTGATTATTTGTCGAAACGTCATGATTTACTTTACGGAAGATGCCAAAGATCAAATATATCAAAGCTTTAGCGACTCGCTTAAACCAGGTGGCATTTTATTTGTTGGTAGTACAGAACAGATTTTTAATCCAGGGAAATATGGTTTTGAAACGGAAGACACATTTTTTTATCGGAAGAAATAGACTGTCTAACAAAATAGACAGTTTTCTTCTATACTTTGAAATAGATTTTATGTTATAGTTGAATATAAATACTTTAGCGAGTTGAAGGGGGAAAGTGTTGTGCGTTATTTAACAGCAGGTGAGTCACATGGACCACAACTTACAGCAATTATTGAAGGGTTACCAGCCCAATTGGAAATTACGAGTGAACAGATAAATAAAGAATTAAAACGTCGCCAAGGCGGCCATGGTCGTGGAAGAAGAATGCAGATTGAAAAAGATACGGTAGCCATTACTGCAGGAGTGCGCCACGGCAAATCGCTAGGTTCACCAGTTTGTCTTGTCGTAAACAATGATGATTGGAAACATTGGACGAATATTATGGGTATTGAACCACTTGGAGAAGAAATTGATCCAGAAGATATTAAACGACAAATTACAAGACCACGTCCAGGACATGCGGATTTAGTTGGTGGGATGAAATATGGTCATCGTGATTTGCGCAACGTATTAGAGCGTTCCTCTGCGCGTGAAACGACGGTACGCGTTGCAGTAGGTGCAGTGGCAAAACAGTTATTAAGCGAGTTAGGTATTTCGATTGTTGCCCATGTAACGAAAATTGGCGGAATTGAAGCGAATCTAGATTTAGCTACTGGCAAAACGATAGAAGAGATTCGTGACATTGTCGAAGCAGACTCAGTCTATTGTTTGGATTCTGAAGCTTCTGAAAAAATGGTCGAAGCAATTGACAACGCAAAAAAAGCAGGAGATACAATCGGTGGTGTCGTGGAAGTCATTATTTCTGGTATGCCTGCAGGTGTAGGTAGCTATGTACATTACGATCGTAAGCTCGATGCGAAACTTGCAATGGCCATGATGAGCATTAATGCATTCAAAGGTGTAGAAATTGGATTAGGGTTTGAAATGGCGAATTTATTTGGAAGTCAAGTCCATGACCAAATTTCTTGGAATGAGGAACAAGGGTATACACGTGATACGAATCGCCTGGGCGGTTTAGAGGGCGGAATGTCGACAGGAATGCCGATTGTAGTACGTGGCGTGATGAAACCAATTCCAACGCTTTATAAGCCATTACAAAGCGTCGATATCGATACAAAGGAACCGTTTAAAGCAAGTATTGAACGATCCGATAGCTGTGCAGTACCAGCGGCTTCTGTAGTTGCCGAAGCAGTCATTGCATGGGAAATTGCCCAAGCCGTATTAGATACATTTAATGGCGATAAAATGGATTCTCTAAAAGCAGAAATAGAAAGACATCGAGCTTATACAAAGGGGTTTTAAATCGTGAATATCCCAGTAAATACAACCGATGCTTCGTATGAAGTGCATCTAGGTGAAAATATATTACATGATTTTTGTGTACAGTATAAAGGGCAACTAGTAAAAGCCGATCAGTTAGTAATAATTACGGACGAGCATGTTTGGAGTTTGCATGAACAATATGTTCGCGAGCATTTTGCATTGCCATTTAAAGTTTATATCGTGCCAAATGGAGAAGCGTGTAAAACGTTTGAGTCGTATTTTGATGTCCAAACTTTTTTACTAAAAGAAAATTGTTCGAGAAATTCGGTGTTATTTGCATTGGGTGGAGGAGCAGTAGGAGATTTGACCGGATTTGTTGCGGCAACATTTATGCGAGGAATCCCATTTTACCAAATACCTACCACCATTCTAGCGCATGATAGTGCAGTTGGAGGGAAGACTGCCATCAATCATCCGAATGGAAAGAATATGATTGGTGCTTTCTATCAGCCACAAGCTGTTATTTATGATTTTCATTTCTTAGCTACTTTACCGCAAAACGAAGTACGTTCGGGTCTAGCAGAAGTGATCAAACATGCGCTCATTAGTGACGCGGAGTGGGTAAATGAGTTTTTTGCACTACAAGAGATCGAATCAGTCGACAAAGCAACTTTATTACAATGGATCGAAAAAGGAATTCGCGTAAAAGCACATATTGTAGAACTGGATGAAAAAGAGCAATCATATCGTAAATATTTAAATTTTGGCCATACTTATGGACATGCAATCGAGGCGACTGTTGGCTATGGGAAAATAACGCATGGCGAAGCAGTAATGATTGGTATGATACCTGCTTTAATGCTAAGTGAAATGCACGGAAATGTCGCAACAGGTTATGCCAAGATAGTATATGAACTTGCCAATAGACTAGGATACAATTTCAAGCATGTCCTTAATTGTACATTTGAGCAATTAGCAGGATTTATGTTAAAAGACAAGAAAACAACAAATGGCGAGCTTCATTTTGCCTTACTTCAGGAAATTGGGGAACCATTAGTTCAAGTTATTTCGATGAATGAAGTGCAAAGTTGTGACGAGCAATTGAGAAAGTGGATCAAGGAGGGAATGTAGATGATCAGGGGAGTTAGAGGAGCAACAACTGTAACAGCCGATTCAAATGAGGAAGTATTGCTAGAAACTGCGCGTCTTGTACAGGAAATGGCGAAAGCAAATGATATCTTACCAGAAGATATTGCATCGGTCATCATTTCAACGACGACAGATATTACATCCGCATTCCCTGCAAGAGCAGTGAGAAGTCTAGAAGGATGGACATACGTACCCGTAATGTGTACACATGAAATGGATGTACCGAACGCACTAGCAAAATGTGTAAGGCTTTTAATGCATATCAATACAGAAAAAAAACAACAAGATATCCAACATATCTATTTAAACAATGCAGTTATATTAAGACCTGACTTAGTCAAATAATGAAAAGAAACGAGGAGCTTTCACATGAAATTCAAAAAACAAATTGCTGGCTTACAAGCATACCAACCAGGAAAAACAACGGATGAAGTAAAGAAAATGTTTAACTTAAGTACCGTAACTAAACTTGCTTCCAATGAAAATCCCTACGGAGCATCCCCTAAAGTAAAAGAATACTTAGATAGCACAAGTATAGACTTTGCCATTTACCCAGATGGCTATGCGTCAAAACTTCGCACAGCTGTAGCAAACCATGTGAACGTTTCAGAAAAACAATTATTATTTGGAAATGGTTCAGATGAGAATATATTAATCATTTCAAGGGCACTTCTACAACCAGGTTTAAATACAGTAGTAGCGGATATAACATTCGGTCAATACAAACATAATGCCATTGTAGAAGGAGCAGAAGTTAGAACGATTCCTTTACTTTCAAATGGGGAACATGATTTAGATAAAATGGCAGAAGCAGTCGATGAAAATACAGCTATCGTATGGATTTGTAATCCGAATAATCCAACGGGAACACTTATTGCTAGCGATAAAATAAAAGCATTCGTTGAAAAAGTACCGAATGATGTGTTAATCGTGCTTGACGAAGCCTATACAGAGTACATAACAGATGAGACGTATGAAGATTCAATTCATTTATTAGACAAGTATCCAAACGTATTAATTATGCGTACTTTCTCTAAAGCATATGGCTTAGCAAGTTTCCGTGTAGGGTATGCTATTGGTTCAGAAGAAGTCATTAGTCAATTGGAACCAACTCGTGAGCCATTTAATAACACGGTACTAAGCCAAGAAGTCGCAATTATCGGATTAGCGGATCAAGCCTTTATTGAAGAATGTAAGTCGAAGAATAGCGCCGGTAGAGCACAATATGAAGCTTACTGTGCAGAGCGCAATCTCCATTTCTATCCTTCCCACACAAACTTTGTTTTTATGGAAGTGAAAGCAGATAGTGACGCAGTGTTCCAAGGATTGATGAAACGTGGCTTTATCGTTCGAAGCGGAAATGCACTTGGTAAACCAGGTTACCTTCGAATCACAATCGGTACGGAAGAGCAAAATACGGAGTTACTGCAAAAACTAGATGAAGTGTTAAAAGAGGAAGGCGTTTTGTAATGAAGCAAACGATTTTCATCATTGGGCTTGGTCTAATAGGAGGCTCGTTAGCGCTCAGTTTAAAAAGAAATAATGATGTAAAGGTTATTGGATATGACGCAAATACTCATGCACTTCGAACAGCCAAAAGGATTGGTGTCATCGATGAGATGGCAGTTTATATGAAAGACGCTGCAGGATTTGCAGATATCATTATATTCGCTACCCCAGTAAATGAAACAATTCGACTKATGAACGAGTTGTCAAGCTGGCAACTAAAAGAACAGGTTATTGTAACAGATACCGGTAGTACAAAAAAAGAAATTATGAAAGCAGCAGGATTATTAAATGAGCTAGGCATTACTTTTATAGGTGGACATCCTATGGCTGGATCACATAAAAGTGGGGTAGAAGCAGCAAGAGCACACCTCTTTGAAAATGCATATTATTTGCTAACCCCTTTTCCAAATGAGAACAAAAATAATATAAATAGGCTATCGAGCTTATTAGAAGTAACAAAAGCTAAAGTAGTACAAGTTAGTGCAGAAGAACATGACCATATGACGGCTGTAGTAAGTCATTTTCCGCATTTAGTAGCAGCCTCACTTGTACACCAATTAGCTTACGAGAATGAACAATTTCCCTTCACAAAGCAACTTGCAGCAGGGGGCTTTCGCGATTTAACGAGAATCGCTTCGTCAAACCCTGTTATGTGGCGGGATATTACGCTTCAAAACCGATACGAGTTAAGTAATCAGCTTCAAGCCTGGACAGATGAAATGATAAAACTTCAAAATCTACTCTTACAGTCGGATGCGGAAGATATTGAAGCATATTTTCGGACAGCTAAAAAAGTGCGAGATGAATTACCCATTAACGAGCAAGGTGCCATGTTCGCTGTATACGATTTGTATGTTGATGTCCCCGATTATCCAGGGGTTATTTCGGAAATCACCGGCTATTTAGCTAAAGATCGTATCAGTATTACAAACTTACGGATTGTCGAAACACGGGTTGATGTTTTTGGTATTTTGGTCATTAGCTTTCAAACAATGGAGGACCGGGCAAAAGCAGTTGCTTGCATTGCCAAAAATACGACCTTTGAAACGTATATTTCTTAAGGAGGAAGAATGATGATGAGTAAAGTATTGGACTACAAACAGCCTTCCTTACAAGGAACTTTGCGAATTCCTGGAGATAAGTCTGTATCCCATCGTTCCATCATGTTTGGAGCAATGGCTGAAGGGATTACTACGGTGGAAGGCTTCTTATTAAGTGAAGATTGCTTAGCGACGATTGACTGCTTCCAAAAGCTTGGTGTAGAAATTACCGTAGATGGAGAAAACGTCCGTATCGAAAGTAATGGCATTAAAGCGTGGAAAGAGCCTAGCGAGATTTTATATACTGGTAACTCGGGTACGACAACGCGTCTAATGCTCGGAATTCTGGCAGGCTCCAATGTGTCGTCTGTTCTTATTGGGGACGAATCGATTCAAAAGCGACCAATGAAACGAGTGACGGAGCCTTTAAAACAAATGGGTGCAAAGTTGATAGGTCGAGAAAATGGTCAATTTACCCCAATTGCAGTGGAAGGAACAAATTTAAGGTCTATCCACTACCAAATGCCGGTTGCGAGTGCGCAAGTGAAGTCTGCCATCTTATTTGCTGCATTACATGCACAAGGAGAAACAATCGTACAAGAAATGGAAACCTCTCGTGATCATACAGAAAAAATGCTGCAACATTTCGGAGCAGACATTAAAGTCCGAAATAAAACAATCCGACTGCAAGGTGGACAAAAACTTACTGGAACACATGTAGTTGTACCAGGTGATATTTCGTCTGCAGCATTCTTTTTAGCCGCGGGAGCAATTGTCCCTAATAGCAAGCTCACATTAACGAACGTAGGCTTAAACGAAACGAGAACGGGAATTATCGATGTCTTACAAGCAATGGGTGCAAGTTTGACGATCCAGGTTTTAGAAAATACGAGCCATGAAGAAATGGGAACAATTGAAATCGAGACTTCTTCTCTAAAAGGGACAGAAATCGGCGGAGATTTAATTCCTCGACTAATTGACGAAATTCCGATCATTGCCTTACTTGCAACACAAGCAGAAGGTAAGACGGTCATTAAAAATGCCGAAGAACTAAAAGTAAAAGAAACAAATCGAATAGATGCCGTTGTCAATGAACTAAAGAAACTCGGTGCCAATATTACCGCTACTGAAGACGGTATGATTATTGAAGGACCGACTGCTCTACACGGCGGCGATATAAAAACATACGGCGACCATCGTATCGGTATGATGGGTGCAATTGCATCACTTATTACATCAAGTGGTGTTACACTGGATGATCCAGCTTGTATAGCAGTTTCCTATCCGAACTTCTTTGAGCAATTGGACAGTGTGCGAAACAGTAAATAAATAGAACATGACAGACCAAGGAATGATTTCGAAATGTTCCTTGGTCTGTTTTTAATTTGCTCCCTGTAACAGATGCAACTTATACACTATTCGGAATTGTTTATAACTTATGTCTAGCACAGGGACACTGACAATTGTGTCTAGATTCATACTTATTTACTGATATATTTATTAAGAAAATGTAAATGAACTTCCCTTTATTAGTCCTTTATGCTATTTTTTAATATAGGTATATTTTCACTACTTTAGACATAACTAATATACAGAATATTTGAATGAGTGGAAAAATAAAAGTGTTGAGGAGTTTTTATATGAAATGGACGATTAACAAAAAACTGATTGGTGGATTTTCGGCGGTTTTACTATTACTAATCATCATGATTGGTATTAGCTACAGCCAAATTACATCCATGAATAATTCATATACCGATCTAGTTGGCGATAAAGCGATGAAAGCAGTTGAAATTAGCGAACTACAAGTGGCAGTAAAACAAGAAATTCTTGCGATGAGAGGGTATCTAATAGTAGGGGATGAAGAATCCTTCCAAGTTTATACTAACGCTATTTCTAATTATGAAGAAGCATATGATGCCTTGTTATCCAAGTTTAGACTTCCGGTAGCAATTCAGATGTTAGAAGATATCAACCAGATTCAAACGGAGTACGCTCAATTTGCAGAGAAGGTATTTAATCTTAAAAAGCAGAATAAATCGAATGAATATGAGGCACTTATTTCTTCGGAAGGCATAATTATTGTAGCAAAACTTGACGCAGCAGTAGCTAAACTTTCGGAATTTCAAAACGATTTATTAGTTGAAGGGATTGCTGATAACACGTTAAAGGTCGAAAATACAATTATGCTTGTCTTAGCTATAGGAATTATTGCAGTTATAGCTGGAATTGTCATAGCAATTACTATAGGTCGTCTTATTTCTAGACCAGTTATTGCATTGGCCAATTCTGCCGAAAAAATGGCAGGTGGGGATCTATCGGTTGATATGGTGAAAGTGAAAAACAAAGATGAAATTGGTGATTTAGTTGGTTCCTTCAATCTTATGGCTGCCAATCTTCGGACGGTAATAGAACAAGTTAGTATGAACTCCAATCATGTAGCGTCGTCTGCAGAGGAACTAACCGCGAGTGCGGAACAGACTTCCCAAGCTACCKAACAAATTGCATCATCCATTCAAGACATTGCTTCTGGCTCAGAAACACAAGGAATTACTGCCAATGAATCTTCCGAAGCCATGAAAGAAATGTCTATTGGCATTCAACAAGTGGCAGAAACCTCTTCCACTGTTTCTGAATTAGCAATTGAAACAAACAGAGAGGCTAATTTGGGGAACGAATCACTTCAACAAATGATTCATCAAATGGATGCCATCCACCATGCTGTAGCAGATTCTGCATTGAGCATAAAAAAATTAGGTGAACTCTCTCAGGAGATTGGAAATATTATTGCTGTTATTACTGGAATAGCGGACCAAACAAATTTATTGGCTCTTAATGCAGCAATAGAAGCCGCTCGTGCTGGAGAACATGGACAAGGATTTGCAGTAGTTGCGGATGAAGTTCGTAAGCTTGCAGAGCAGTCCAAAGACTCAGCAGACCAAATAGCAGGATTAATAAACCAGATTCAAACAGATACAACCGAAGCAGTAAATGTAATGGAGATCGGTACGAAAGAAGTAGCTACTGGAAAAGTAATCGTAGATGAAACAGGCATACGTTTTAAGAAGATTTTACGTTCCGTTGAACAAGTTACCGCTCAAATACAAGAAGTTTCCGCTATTTCCGAAGAAATGTCCGCAAGCGTAGAAGAGGTGAACGCCTCGATTGATGAAATGGCAAATATTGCACAATATTCCGCTTCCAATACACAAAACGTAGCATCCGCTTCAGAAGAGCAACTTGCTTCTATGGAAGAAATTACAGCTTCTGCTACCAACCTATCCAAAATGGCAGAGGATTTACAAGTAATAGTGAAACAATTCAAGTTATAATAGAGCTCTAGATTATTCTAAATGGATCAATAATCACTAGTAGAATTAGAAAATTTGTTATTTCTAACCTTTATAGTATGTAATTTTTTGAGTCTGACACTGATTCAGAAGATGTCCTTTTTTAATGCCTAAAAAACAAAGCCCTGGAAATTTTACTTTTCGTAAAATTTCCAGGGCTTTTCATTTTTCAAGATGGGTTTTGTCCCAGCCTCATTTTATTATTAGAAGGGTAATATATCATTAATAGTCAGAATAGAATGACAATACAAGCGTGGTCAGACCATACAACCATGATCGGAAAATTGGAGGTGAGAAATAGCCAGGTCTGACAGGGTTACATATTCAACAAGTTCTTTAAGCGTATAAAAAAATTGTAAAGTTGGAGGATGATTTTCGTTGAAATTACTATCTTTTATTTTTTCTGGTGAAGTTAAATTAGGTGTTAAAACAGAGAGTGGGATTGTCGATGTAGTGGCGACAGCGGAAAGAGAAGGATTATCCTCACCAAAAGACCTTCAAGAGCTAATCCGTCAAGGGGAGGAAGGCTATGGTAAGGTGAAATCGATTTTATCTTATTCGCCAGTGTTGATACCTGAAGGAGAGCTACAATATGCACCGCCCTTAAGTAAGCCTGAAAAAATGATTTTTGTTGGATTAAACTATGAAAAACACGCAAAAGAAGGAGGGATGCCAATTCCTGAACAACCGATTTACTTTGCAAAATTCGCAAATAGTCTTGCTGCTCATAAAGAAGAAACGGTAGTAACCGACTTGATGAAAGAAGTTGACTATGAAGTAGAGTTGGTTGTGGTTATTTCAAAAAAGACAAGTAAAGTTACGAAAGAAGAGGCATTGGATTATGTATTTGGATATGCAACGGGGAACGATTTTTCTGTGAGAGAACTTCAAAGTCGTAGTAGTCAATGGCTTTATGGAAAAGCGCACGACGGTTTTGCCCCTTTTGGTCCATACGTTGTGACATCAGATGAAGTGCAAAATCCACAAAACTTGAATTTGAAACTGTGGGTAAATGGAGAGGAAAGACAAAATTCCAATACTGCGGATATGATTTTTTCCGTTGCTGAAATCATTAGTGATCTTTCTCAAATCATGACGCTTGAACCAGGAGATATTATTTTTACTGGTACTCCTGAAGGGGTTATTTTAGGGATGGAAAAAAAGGACTGGCTGAAGCCTGGAGACAAAGTGGTCTGTGAAGTGGAAGGACTTGGAACTTTAGAGAATACTTTAGTAAGTGAAAAATAGAGTCTAACACCTCTATTTTTTAAATTAAAATGTAGGCGCTTTCCGATTAATCGAGGATAGAGTATTTTGAAAATGATTTGCAATCAAAAATAAAAGGGGAGTAGCAATGGAAGGTACCATATTATCTCTTTTGCCACCAGTAATTACGATTGCTTTAACAATCATTACGAAAAGAATTTTATTATCCTTAGGGGTAGGGATACTATTAGGGTCATTTATGGCGAATCAGTGGAGTATTACTGCTACCGTTTCCTCCATATTTGACATACTGCTGTCAGTATTAGGGGAAGGGAATATCTTTCTCTTCGTTTTATTAATCGGCGCATTGAATACATTAATCTATTTATCTGGCGGTATGCACTCATTTGCTGAATGGTCTATAAAGAAAGTAAAAACACCGTTTCAAGCAAAGATGGTCGCAATCTTTTTAGGGTTTTTATGTTTTTTTGACGATGCTTTCAGCTGTTTATTTCGAGGAAGTTTAGTACGACCAATTACAGATAAGCATCGAATTTCCAGGTCTAAACTCGCTTATATGCTTCACTCTACCTCAGCTCCTGTCATTATTATGCTGCCTTTTTCGGCTTGGGCTGGATTTATTGCTGCATTGATTGGAACAATTTTAGTTGATAATAGCATCACGCAATATGAAGGATTTCAAGTGTACTTATTAACAATCCCGACGAACTACTATGCATTGACAACTATTTTACTTGTTATTGCGGTTGCCTATTTCAAGTTAAACATTGGCCAAATGAAGCGTGATGAAAAACGTGCAACAGAAGAAGGCATACTTTTCGATACGTCAAGAGGGGCTGTTGCAGGGGAAGAGGAACGCTCCATACAGGTTAAAGAAGGCGGAAAAATGATGGATCTTCTTCTGCCTGTACTGACACTCGTCATATTGACCATCATAATCTCTGTGTATATTGGAATTTCTAACATTGATGGTAGTATTACACCTTTACAGATTTTGATGAACACAGATGTTATTCAGGCTCTTGTATACAGTGCACTTGTAGCAATTGCAGTGGTCATTTTTCGCTTGGTATACCGTAAAACAGCTATTGGACACGTAACAAAAGCAGTAGGTTCTGGGATGAAGGCAGTTTTACCAAGTGTTACTATTCTTTTTATGGCTTTAATGACAGCACAGGTTATCTCCAAATTAGGAGTAGGACAGTACTTAGCATCTCTTATTGATGACAATATGTCACTTGCATGGCTACCCTTAATATTCTTCGCTATCTCTGCATTTATGTCTTTTTCGATGGGAAGTACTTTTGGAACATTTKGTTTAATGTTGCCGATCGGTGCTGAAATTGTTTCCATTATCGATATAACTTACTTGGTTCCTGTTTTCGGAGCGGTTCTTGCAGGCTGTATATTCGGTGAACACAGCTCTCCACTATCGGATACTACAATTCTTGCCTCTATTGGGGGAGGTGTCCATACAATGGATCACCTTATGACACAAATGCCATATGCGATGATTTCTAGTGTTGTATCCATTATCGGATACGCAACACTGGGCTTCACAAAAAACATCTATATAGGGTTATTTGCAACACTTCTTGCACTTTTGGTTATGATAGTCACTCTCTATAAAATGAAGGATAAATCGTTTAGTAAGAGTAGTACGGTACCTGGATAAACACAGCAAATTGAAAAAGGTGAATTCTCATGATAGAACCAGTGAAGCGTCTTAATGTAGGCGATAATATTGTAAACCAAATTAAAGATCTGTTTTTATCTGGAAAATTAAAAGCAGGTGATCGGTTGCCTCCCGAAAGAGAGATGATGGATTTATTTCAAGTTGGGAGAACCTCATTAAGAGAAGCTTTGAAAGTTTTAGAGTCTTTAGGACTTATAGAAAGATCACAAAAAGGAACATTTATTTCTTCCAATTTCAATGAGTCCTTTACAGAATCACTTGTCTACCAGTTCTATTTTTCGGATGCAGAATGGGAAGATATATTCGAAGCACGTTGGATTCTTGAAAAGGAGCTTGCTTTTTTAGCTGCAAATCGAGCAACAACAGAGGAACTAATAGAAATTCAACAAACTATTGAAAAAATGGAAGTGGCGATTGTAGAAAATAACCAACAGAATTACGTAAATGCCAATATGCTGTTTCACGAAAAAATTGCCGCTGCATCACATAATATTGTGATGATTGATATATATAAATCGATTAGTAACTTGGTTTTAAACATACAAAATGTATTAGGTAACCACAAGGAAATTTTAATCGTTCAAAGTGTTATGGCAGATTCATTGGCCTACCATCAGAAAATAATGGTAGCACTAAGCGAGCGGAATGCCAAAAAAGCAAGTTCGCTTATGAAAGAACATATCCAAATTGTACAAGGACATTTCAAAAAAGTATAAAGCTAAGCATATCGAGGCTTTAGCCAGCCAAAAAATAATGGGGGACCAATCGTGTATTAAAATGTGGAACTTTTGGTCCTTCTGAATCGATCGTATACGAAACAAGTAGAAATGTTCTTGTGCTGGATTTTATGAAGCTCTCTTTTAAGAAGGAGAGTTTTTTTCTTGTTCATAACCGAATGTTCTTGTACGATAAAGACATAGAGAAAGTATGGTGATGATATGGAAAAAATGATGCCTTTTATCCGTGTAATGGAAGAAGGAGATATTGAAAAGCTGGACACACTTGTAGAAGCTTTTTTACTAGATGGAAATCCAGATGAGCAATATGAACTGGCGGATCTATTAGCCCAATATGGTTTTTTACAAGGAGCAGTAAAAGTATTAGATCATCTGCACTATTTATTCCCAGAAGAAAATCAGTTGAAAATCGATCAAGCACAGCTTTATCTAGAAATGGATAAAGAGGATGCTGCATTAGAGCTGCTTACGGCAGTCGAAAAATCGAGTGATGCTTACCCACAAGCACTATTAACATTAGCTGACTACTATCAAATGATTGGTTTATACGAAGTGGCAGAGCAAAAGATTAATGAAGCAATTAGCATTATGCCAAATGAGCCATTACTTCTTTACGCAAAAGGGGAACTATTACTGGAAACTGGTAGATATTTAGAAGCTGCTAGAATAATGGAAGACTTAATCCCCTTACAAGAAGCTATTCCAGCTGTTGACTTATCGCTAAAGCTTGCAGAAATTTATAGTGCGGGAGCAGCGTATGAGGAGGCGATTCCTTACTATGAAGTAGCACTCCAGAAGGAAGTTGCACCAGATGTTTTATTCCACGCGGCGTATGCATCTTTCCAAGTGCAGCATTATGAAACAGCAGGAAAGCATTTAGAAAGCTTACTTGAAATGGATCCTGACTATTTTTCAGGTTATATGTTGCTGGCGGAAACGTATGCAATGCTTGAAAAGAATGAAGAAGCATTGAAAGCGATCACGGATGGTATTGCCCGAGATGAATTTGAAAAAGAATATTATTTATTTGCAGGAAAAATATCACTTAAATTGGGTAGAGTGAAAGAAGCAGAATCATTTTTGCGAGAAGCAATTGTACTAGACCCAGAATATATGGATGCAATTTTTATTCTTTCTTCTTTATTTTCAACAGAAGAGATGGATGAGGAGTTAATCGAACTGTACGAAACGTTGAAAGAGCAACAGTTTGAGTGGTCTTCTATGTATCCATTTATAGCGAAAAGCTATGAGCGTTTAGAATTGTACGATGAAGCATATGCATTTTATAAACTAGCATATACTGAACATAAAGAGGATGCTGCATTTTTGGAAACATACGTCTATTTCCTACTTGAGGAAGGAAAACGAGACGAAGCACTAGAAGTAGTAGCGGTATTGCAAAAATTACAGCCTGACAATAGTACATGGTTTGACTTAGTGGAATAAAAAAAGGAAGGAGAGGTTACGTGACTGCTTCTGTTTCAGTTGGGGAGAAAAAAGAATTTGTTCGCTGGTTTTTAAAAAAGTATCAAATGAAAAGAAGAGAGTGCGTCTGGATTTTGAATTACCTAATTAGTCACGAATCATTGTTGAATAACGTCCATTTTGTGGAGGAAGCACATTATTGCCCGCGAGCGATGATTATGTCGGTTACTACATCATCTGGCATTCCTTTTCGCTTTTACAAGGGTAGTGTGATGACGGCCGATGCGGAAAAGTCATTTCATGATTTACGTTTACACCCAGAAGAAGACATGTACATTCAATTGAACTTTCAAATGCTCCCACCAAGCCCAGAGTACTTAGCGGTTCTAGAAGAAAATCCTTTTATGCCTAAATATTTGCATATTAGTGAAAAAGATAAACGAATCGCAGAAGACATGTTAGCGGAAAGTCTTCATTCATTTCAAGTGGAACAACTAAAAAAACAAATTGATGAAGCGATCGATGAAAATAATAAGGAAAAGTTTTTAGAGCTTTCGGCATTATGGAAAAAACTACAACATAGAGGAAATTAGGAGAGATAACCATGCATTGGAACGGAAAAGATAGCGCAGTATTTCAAGCACAAAAAGAATATATAGATACAGCAGTCATCCCACTAATAGTCATAGATGGTTCAGAGCATGGATTTGGATTTGCTGCCTCGGCAGCTGATTTTACGCTATCGTTGGCCAATATAATTGAAAATCAGTTCAAAGGAAGGATTGTTTTATTTCCTTCCTTCTCTTATACAACAAGTCAGGACAAGCAATCATTGCTAGAAATATGGAAAGAAGAGCTAGCTAAGGCAGATTTTAAATACATATTCTTCGTTACCTCGGATCGAGAGTGGACTAGTATTGGGGATGAACAGGAAGTGATTTGGACACCATCTGTTCCACTAGATTCCATGGACCAAAAAATGAGAAATTCTGTGTTAGAAGACCAACTACGACAACTCATTCCGATCTTTGCGAAAAAATGGGCGAATTAGTGACAAATTGTTGCAAGAAATGTTCACAAAGTTCATAATTCATGTCAAAGGAATATTGACCTTCCTTTTTTATTGATATATCATGGATATGTCCTAGTATTATTATTTCAAGCAAGTATGTCCATTGGACTGACCTTTAAGTAAGAGGGGGGAAAAGGATGAGTAACAATAAAGTATCAAGACGTCAATTTCTAAGTTATACACTAACAGGTGTTGGCGGTTTCATGGCAGCAGGAATGCTCATGCCAATGGTACGATTTGCAATTGACCCTGTATTGCAAAAATCAGAAGGTGGAGATTTCGTCTTAACGGAGAAGAAAATTGCCGATATTACGGACGTTCCACAACGTGTAGACTTCACTTTTGAACAAGTGGATGCATGGTACAAGTCTGATATTACAAATGCTGCATGGGTTTATAAAGAAGGAGATCAGATTATCGCACTTTCTCCTGTATGTAAGCATTTAGGATGTACGGTAAACTGGGAAGGTGACCCAGCTCACAAAAATCAGTTCTTCTGTCCATGTCACGCAGGTCGTTACGAGAAAAACGGACAGAACGTTCCAAAAACACCACCTCTAGGTCCGTTGGATCAATTTGAAATTCGTGAAAATGACGGTTTCTTAGAAATTGGAAAAGCTATACCTAACACATTAGTTTAAAAGTAAGGGGGTACGACATCAGTGCTTAATAAAATCTATGATTGGGTGGATGAACGTCTAGATATTACACCTATATGGCGTGATATCGCAGACCACGAAGTACCAGAACACGTAAACCCTGCACACCATTTCTCTGCATTTGTTTATTGTTTCGGAGGATTAACATTCTTCATCACAGTTATTCAAATTCTATCCGGTATGTTCTTGACTATGTATTACGTACCAGATATTGAAAATGCATGGGAATCTGTTTACTATCTTCAAAATGAAGTAGCATTCGGTGAAATCGTGCGTGGGATGCATCACTGGGGAGCGTCACTTGTTATTGTTATGATGTTCTTACATACATTACGTGTATTCTTTACTGGTTCTTATAAAAAACCTCGTGAACTAAACTGGATGGTTGGAGTTTTAATCTTCGCTGTTATGTTAGGTTTAGGATTTACGGGATACTTACTACCTTGGGACATGAAAGCATTGTTCGCAACAAAAGTAGGTATTGAAATTGCTGCATCCGTTCCATTTATTGGTGGAATGATTAAGACTTTACTTGCTGGTGATGAACATATCATCGGTGCACAAACATTAACAAGATTCTTTGCGATTCATGTATTCTTCTTACCAGCTGCATTATTTGGTTTACTTGCAGCACACTTTATCATGATTCGTCGTCAAGGTATTTCTGGACCACTATAATGGGTAAGTGGTAAGGATAATTCTTCATAAGGAGGGGACATTATGCATAAGGGAAAAGGTATGAAATTTGTTGGTGACTCTCGTGTCACAGATCCAGCTAGCAGACCAAAGAAAACTCCGAAAGATTATTCAGAGTATCCTGGTAAAACAGAAGCTTTCTGGCCAGACTTTTTATTGAAGGAATGGTTAGTCGGTGCTGTTTTCTTAGTAGGTTATCTAGTATTAACTGTTGCACATCCGTCTCCACTTGAACGTCCGGCAGATCCATCGGACACAGGTTATATTCCGGTACCTGACTGGTATTTCTTATTCTTGTACCAGTTATTAAAATATGAATTTGCATCAGGGCCGTTTAACGTTATCGGAGCAATCATTATGCCAGGCCTAGCTTTCGGTGCACTTCTATTAGTACCATTCTTAGATACTAGTAAAGAAAGACGTCCATTTAAACGTCCTTTACCAACTGGTTTTATGCTTTTAGCAATTGCTGCAATGATTTTCCTAACTTGGGAATCCGTTGTAAACCATGACTGGGAAAAAGCTAAAGCGTATGGTGAAATTAGAGAAGAAGTTGCAGTTGAAATTGATGAAACTTCGGAAGGCTATCAGCTATATCAAGCATCGTCTTGTATTGGTTGTCATGGTAATGCATTCGAAGGCGGTTTAGGTAAGCCATTAATCGGTTTAGACTATACTGCTGATGAAATCGTTAACATTGCTCATGAAGGTTTAGGTGGAATGCCTGGTGGCACTTACCAAGGAACGGAAGAAGAGCTTCACAAACTAGCAGAGTTTATTACAACACTTCAACCAAAGGAATAAACAGCTAGATATAATAAAAGTAAAGAGAGTCAGGAAACTGACTCTCTTTTTTACTTACCAACGAAGGAGCGTTTCTATGAAAGAAATGATGACGTATGGGAAGTTAGTGCTCTTTAATAAGTCATTTATGGGCTTATTGTTCGTAGTGAATTTATTAGGGACGATTTATGGTTATATATGGTACGAGAGCCAGCTCTCTGTTACGGAACCTAAATTTCTGCTCTTTGTTCCGGATAGCCCCACTGCAAGTTTATTTTTTACTATTGCATTACTCGGATGGCTAATAAATAAGAATTGGAAGTTAATAGAAGCACTCGCACTTATTACATTGGTTAAATATGGTGTCTGGGCAGTCGTCATGAATATTTGGACGTATATCGAGACTGGTTCCATAGGCTGGATGGGATGGATGCTTGTCGCTTCTCATTTTGCGATGGCTTTACAGGCTGTCCTTTATATTCCTATCTATCGATTTACATTCGTACATATTTTTATCGCAGCCGTTTGGACATTGCATAACGATGTCATTGACTATGTATTTGGTCAAATGCCCATATATCGTAGTTTGAGCGAATATGCCAGTCAAATTGGCTATTTTACATTTTGGTTATCGATTGCATGTATTAGTATTGCAATTGCAGTTCATCAAAAAAGGTCAAAGCGAATTAGTTGAATGTGGTTGGGTAACCTATTAAAATAATAAGTATAGAGAAGAAAGGGGAAATGATTCGTGATTTCTTATATCATCTATTTTGCGATAATTTTGTTATTGCCGATATATGCACAGATGAAAGTAAAAAGAACGTATAAAAAGTATTCAAAAGTACGCTCAACTTCAGGTATGACTGGTGCACAAGTAGCAAGAACTATTTTAGATGCAAATGGTCTATATGAAGTGAAAGTAGTGGAAAGTAGCGGTTTCTTAAGTGATCATTACAACCCAATGACTAAAATTGTTGCATTATCTTCGCATAACTATCATGAAGCTTCTGTTGCAGGATCTGCTATTGCAGCTCATGAGGTTGGGCATGCGATTCAACATAAAGAAGCTTATTCCTTTTTAACTTTGCGTCATAAATTAGTGCCTATAGCCAATATTTCTTCCAATGCATCATGGATTTTTGTCATGATTGGTATATTTGCTTCTATGAGTGGCATGTTATTACTTGGTATCGTGTTACTAGCTGCTGGGGTAGTGTTCCAAATCGTTACGCTTCCTGTAGAGTTTAACGCGTCCAATCGTGCCATGGATCAAATGGTATCGCATGGTATTATTCGCAATGAAGAAGAACGTCATGCAAAGAAAGTGTTAAACGCCGCTGCATTAACATATGTCGCAGCTACAGCAGTTGCTGTACTTGAATTATTACGTTTAGTATTAATTTATACAGGAATGTCTAGAGACGATTAAAATGTATAGAAAGGATTGTTCCATGTATTTGGAGCAATCCTTTTTTTAGGAAGTAACTTCCATCTTGATCAACTAGGAACTTAGTGTATATGTGCTTTTGGATTGCTTTGGACTGAACGAGAGCCCTACACCATTACCAAGCTTTCAAAAATAGGAGGTATGCGACCTTGTCGCATACCTCCTATTTTTTAGGTAATCCTGTGGTTTTGGTTCGTCCGTCGCTCTCCAAAAGCACAAGTAATTGAAGTGCAAAAGCTTTTGGGAAATAAGGAATAGATACTTTCCTAATAATAAAGTAAGCAGCCAAAGATACAATTTTGGCTGCTCAGGCCTTCTTTATTGAATTACCACCCTCTCATTTTCTATAAAGATACGAGTATCTGTTGACGAATATTAAATATTCATGTGTAATATCTATTTAAAAATAATGCAATAGAATTACTGAAAATAGTGTGCATTTCTTTTCAAGCGATTTTTATTTTGGCAAGTGACACCGAAGAGGAATAGTTAGTATTCACTGTATAAAGAAGCTAAGAGCTCTCGAAATTGTATCTTCGAGAGCTTTCTGTATGTATTGGAAAGTATCTTTTCATTTATTATCAAAAGAGAATTTAACCTTATTCATATTATTGAAAAGGACGACGGACAGAAATACGCCATAAGATTACCGATAAAAAGAGAGGCAGGTCGTGACTTTAATCACGACCTGCCTCTCTAAAAGTCAAACGGTAATTATATAGAGATAAGTCTGTCCAAAGACCTTTGAATCTCTATAATATAGGTTTTGTTCTTGCATGTTTTCTTAGTCAATCGGTCTTTTCTCTTCATCGAGCGTGAATCCTTCACCCATTACATCATTCGTTTCTGTTACCGACACAAAAGCATGCGGATCGACTGCTGTAATAATCGATTTAAGGCGAACTATTTCATTTTTGGCAATAACACAATATAAAATCTCTCGTTCTTTCTTCGTGTAATGTCCATAACCTTTTAACACCGTCACTCCACGGTCCATTTCGTTCGTTATACGGTTGGCAATTGCATCTTGATGTTCAGAGATGATAAATGCTCCACGCGCCGCATAACCACCTTCCTGTACGAAATCGATCACGCGTGCTCCGACAAAAACTGCCACTAAGGTATACATCACGGATCTAATATCTAAAAATGTAAGCCAAGAAAGTAAAATGACAATGGCATCGAACATGAACATCGTTTTTCCCATACTCCAGCCCAGATACTTTTGACCAAGTCTTGCAATAATATCTACGCCACCAGTAGTTCCGCCAAATCTGAAAATAATACCTAGTCCGACTCCGACGAATACCCCTGCAAATAAAGAAACAAGGAACATATCATCTTGTAATCCGATTTGTATTTCGTAAATCTGAAATATTTTCAAAAATACAGAAACAGCTACAGTACCGATGATTGTATACAGAAAGACTTTTCTACCTAAAAGCTTCCATCCTAAAATAAACATAGGAATATTTAATAACAGGTTCATTAAAGCTACGTCCCATTTAAAAACGAAAAATAAAATTAATGTGATTCCTGCAAATCCGCCTTCTCCAAGTTCATTTTGCATATTAAAATGAACAAAACCAAAACTATAAATAGCGGATCCTATTATAATCATGATAATATTTTTAAATTTTAAGCCAAGCCCCATTGTTCCACCCCTTTTTATAGTTCATACTAAAAGTTATTATCTTTTATTTAATTGTTTTTGACAACTGGTGTATAAATTTATTACGATGAAGGGAGGAGCGTGAGAAAAATGTCGGAAAATAAAACATTATCTGAACTTCAACATGAAGTAGATGCATACATAAGTCAATTTAAAGAAGGATACTTTCCTCCAATGGAACTTTTAGCAAGATTAACGGAAGAACTTGGAGAACTCTCACGAGAAGTTCAACATAAGTATGGCACGAAGAAAAAGAAGCATACAGAAGTAGAGAAAGAACTTGCGGATGAAATGGGAGATTTCTTTTTTGTGCTCATATGTTTGGCAAATGCAGAAGGGATAGATTTACAACAATCCTTACAAAACGTATTGCATAAATACAATACACGTGATAAAGATCGATGGACGAAAAAGGAGGACTAACTGTGGTTATCAAAGTAGCAATAGCAGGACCAAGAGGTAGAATGGGAAAAGAAGCGGTAGCAACTATTATTAAAAATGAGGAATTTCTTTTAGTAGGATTATTAGACCATAAAAAAACAGAAGAATATTTAGGAGATAACATTCCTATTTTCACGTCACTTGAGGAATTAATCGAACAAACCGAGCCGGATGTATTAGTAGATTTAACTATTCCTACAGCTGTTTTTGGTCATGCTATGACAGCTCTACAATATGGTGTAAGGCCAGTTATTGGCACTACGGGATTTACTGATCTACAATTAGATGAGATACGCACGAAAGTGGAGGAAAAACAGGTCGGTTGTATTATCGCTCCGAATTTCTCAATAGGGGCAGTGCTCATGATGAAATTCGCGCAAACGGCAGCAAAATACTTACCAGACGTAGAAATAATTGAAATGCATCATGATCGCAAAGTAGATGCTCCATCAGGCACGGCGATCAAAACGGCACAAATGATTCAAGATACAAGGAATCCATTTGAACAAGGACATCCGGATGAAGAAGAAATATTTGCCGGTGCAAGAGGGGCCAATATAGAAGGGATGCATATTCATAGCGTTCGTTTGCCTGGTTTAGTCGCCCACCAACAAGTATTACTTGGTGGGGAAGGACAACTTCTTACACTTCGCCACGATTCGTTTAATCGTACTTCGTTCATGTCTGGGATTGTTTTGTCGGTTCATGAAATAATGAAGCGAAATACGCTAATATACGGCTTAGAAGAGATTATTTTATAGGAGTGAAGTTGTAATGAGAATTGCATTAGTAGCACATGACAAGAAAAAAGAAGATTTAATTCAATTTGTAACTGCATATAAATCTATTTTAGGCGAACATGAATTATTTGCAACGGGTACGACGGGAACGCGCATTATTCAGGAAGTTGGATTATCCGTATTTAGATATAAATCGGGTCCACTAGGTGGGGACCAACAAATTGGGTCAGCAATCGCAAACAATGAAATGGATATGGTCATCTTTTTCCGAGATCCATTGACAGCGCAGCCACATGAACCGGACGTCTCTGCGCTAATTCGTCTCTGTGATGTATACCAAATTCCACTTGCAACGAATATGGGAACAGCGGAGATTTTATTAAAAGGTATTGAAGAAGGATTTTTAGATTGGCGTTTATTGGAAGAAAGACGCGCTCGTTAAGGAAGTGTTAAAATGCGTAAATTAAAAATTGGGATTACATGCTACCCATCAGTAGGTGGATCGGGTGTAATTGCCACAGAACTTGGTAAAATGCTTGCGGAAAAAGGCCATGAAATACACTTTATCACATCGAGTATGCCATTTCGTTTAAATAAAATGTATCCGTCCATTACATTTCATCAAGTAGAAGTAAATAGTTATTCTGTTTTCCAATATGCTCCATATGATATTGCACTTGCAAATAAAATGGCAGAAGTGATTATCGATGAAGACTTAGACGTACTGCATATGCATTATGCGATGCCACATGCAGTATGTGCCATTCTAGCAAAAGACATGGCCAAATCCGATATAGGCATTGTGACGACCTTGCATGGAACAGATATTACCGTATTAGGAGATGATTCTTCCCTTTCAGGTGCTATCCGGTATGGAATTGAAAAATCCGATATCGTTACAGCGGTTTCACAGTCATTAGTAAATCAAACAATGGAATTAATCGCACCACAACAAGAAATTGAAACAATCTATAATTTTGTAGATGAACAAGAATACTACAAAAAAGATGCTGGAAACTTGAAAGAATTATTAGGAATTGCGCCGGATGAAAAAGTAGTCATTCATGTTTCTAATTTTCGAAAAGTGAAACGAGTTTCGGATATCGTGAAAAGTTTCGAATTAATTAGGAAAGAGATGCCGGCAAAACTTCTTTTAGTAGGAGATGGTCCTGAAAAACATCCAGTAATGGAATATGTAAAAGGAACTTCTTTTGAACGAGACGTTCTATTTCTTGGAAAACAAGATAATTTATCCGAGCTGTATTCTATTTCGGATCTAATGCTCCTTCTTTCACAAAAAGAATCGTTCGGTTTAGTATTATTAGAGGCAATGGCGTGTGAAGTACCATGTATAGCCACTAATGTCGGTGGGATACCAGAAGTAATTATTCACGGGGAAAATGGCTATTTAGCCGAGCTTGGGGATGTCCAAAAAGTAGCAGAATATGGGATTCAATTATTACAAGATCCTATTTTACATAAACAAATGGTCGAAACTTCGTTAATGTTTATTGAAGAACGATTTAGTTCGAAAAAAATAGTAGAACAGTACGAAGCGATGTACGAAAGAGTGGCGAAGAAGTAAGATGATGAAAACTCGGTGGCCAGAAGCTTATAAAGTAATCGAAACACTTGAAAATGCTGGTTTTGAAGCATATGTTGTCGGAGGTGCAGTCCGCGATTTTGTAAGACAACAACATGCAAATGATGTGGACGTGACAACAAATGCGACACCGAATGAGGTCAAACAGTTATTTCCTCACACGATTGATGTTGGAATTGAACATGGTACCGTACTAGTCGTATTAAAAGAGACCATTGAAGTAACGACGTTTCGTTCGGAAACTACATACTCCGATTTCAGGAGACCAGACGCTGTTACTTTTGTTCGCTCACTTCAGGAAGATTTGCAAAGACGAGATTTCACGATGAATGCGATGGCGCTAACGAAGATGGATGAGCTCATCGATTATTTTGGTGGTAGGGAAGATATCGAGAAAAACCTAATAAGAGCCGTCGGAGATCCATCGAAACGTTTTGCAGAGGATGCACTTCGTATGCTACGCGCAGTCCGTTTTTCCGCACAGTTGAACTATTCTTTGCACGCAGAGACGATGGAAGCCATTCAATCATTACATCCACTAATTGGACATGTTTCGATGGAGCGGGTAAAAGTGGAGCTAGAGAAAATTTGGAGCAGTGATTACGTAGAAACAGGCATGCAATTATTTGTTACTAGTCATTTAGCAGACGATTTCAAAGGCGATTGGAAATCATTTTGCAATAGTTGGAAAAAATTTTCCAGTTTCGGTAATGCTGCCAACGGATGGGCATATTTTGCACTGATGCAACCTCCAACAGATGTAGGGACTTTGCTTTCCTTTTATAAATGTTCCAATGCAGAAAAAGCGCATGTAAAGCATGTATTAGCCGCAGTGGAACAGCTAGAAAAAGGGTATTGGAGTTATTATAATTTTTTTCAGTTTACAGAAGATGTGCTTAGTGTTGCTGCAAGTTATGCAAAGGAACTGAAAAAAATCGATTTTTCTTATACCCCAAAGCAAATTCGTCAAACAAAAGCTGCTATTCCGATTTCATCCGTAAAAGACATTGTCGTAAATGGCAATGATTTGATGGAATGGGCTAACGAAAAAAGAGGTCCATGGATTAGAGAAGCTATTGAAAAAATAACAATTGAAATCGTAAACGGTAGGCTAATGAATGATAGAAAAATGATAAAGGAATGGTTTTTTCGTGAGTATATCAATGAAAGAAAAGATACTTTCCCAACTAATTAATGCAAATGGTGAGCCAATCTCCGGTCAAAAACTTGCTGACGAATTAAATATTTCCCGTACGATGATTTGGAAACACTTAAAAAGCATAGAAGAAGACGGATATGTAATCGAAGCTATTAAGAAAAAAGGCTATATTTTACATTCCATACCAGACATTGTCTCACCAGAACGAATTTCCTCTTATTTAGAAACAAAATCTATCGGAAGAAATATAGTGTATTATCCTGTCTGTGAATCTACCCAAACTATCGCAACGGAAAAAGCAAGCGAACAAGCACCTCATGGAACGGTCGTTATTACCGAGCAGCAAACAGCTGGACGAGGTAGACTAGAACGTCCTTGGGATTCTTCAGCAAATAAAGGAATTTGGATGAGTGTTATCATTCGCCCGGAAATTAGCCCTCAATTTGCCGCCCAGTTTACGCTAGTTTCCGCAGTAGCGATTACGCGAGCAATAGAGGATTTGACTAACTGTTCTCCAGCCATTAAATGGCCAAATGATTTATTGATCAATGGCAAAAAAGTGACAGGCATTCTAACCGAACTTCAAGCAGATATGGACCGTGTCCAAGCGATTATTATCGGCATTGGAGTCAATGTCAATCAAGATTTAGATGCATTTGACGAGTCCATCCAATCGATTGCCACATCTTTAAAAATGGAATCTGGACAAGAAGTAAACCGTGCCGAACTAGTAGCTAAAATATTATTTTATTTGGAAAAGTATGCAGACATATATGTAGAAAAAGGCTTCGCACCGATTAAATTACTTTGGGAAAGTTATAACTGCACGATTGGTAAACGAATTCGTGCTAACTTGCTTCGCGAAACATTAGAAGGTGTCGCAATGGGTATTACAAATGACGGAGTATTAGAGCTCAAACTAGATAATGGTGAGATTCGTGGAATTTACTCAGCGGATATTCATTTGATGAATAAATAGACAAAACAGCTTCCGAAAATGTAATTTCGGGAGCTTTTGTGCATTTTGCTGGGGATCATTTTTTTATGTTAGACATATAGAAGATTCACTTAATTTTTGGAGTAAGTAAAATCATTTGGACGCCCAAACTATTTTCTGTTATTCTATTAGCGTTGGGCAGTATCGTTTGGCGAACTGCACCCGTTTCAAAAAGTAAATAATTGAATAGTCTGCCTTGATCTGCATATGACAGGGACGGAGAAAACCTATGAAACTACATTTTCTGCCCTTCTGTCCATTTTTGGAACGAAGGGCTTTTTGTTGGTTTTCTCTCCACTTAAAAAGAGGAGGAATTTCATTGAAAACGACGAGTAATTTTGTAGAAATGAAGAAAAAAGAAGAAAAGATCACCATGGTGACGGCCTATGATTACCCAACTGCTAAGTTTGCAGAAGAAGCGGGGATCGACATGCTTTTAGTAGGAGATTCGCTTGGGATGGTTGTACTAGGATATGATTCTACTGTACTAGTTACGATGGATGACATGATTCATCACGGAAAAGCAACAAGAAGAGGTGCACCGAACACATTTTTAATCGTGGATATGCCATTTGGGACTTATCACGGTTCGCTTGATCAGTCACTTGCAAATGCTGTGAAAATTATGCAGCAAACAGGTGCTCAAGCGGTAAAAGTTGAAGGGGCGGACGATGTGCTGCTAGTTATTGAAAAATTGACAGCTGCGGGAATACCAGTTGTAGCGCATCTTGGGTTAACGCCTCAATCGGCTGGTGTGCTCGGAGGATATAAAGTGCAAGGAAAAACTGCGGAAGCCGCAGAAAAATTGATCGAAGATGCGAAAAAATGTGAGCAGGCAGGTGCGTGCGCAGTCGTATTGGAATGTATTCCCCATCAGTTAACTGAAAAAATTTCACAAGGCTTAGTCATTCCGACAATTGGTATTGGAGCTGGAGCTACAGCTGACGGTCAAGTATTAGTATTTCACGATTTAGTGAAATATGGCACGCATCACATTCCGAAATTTGTAAAAGAATTTGCCAATGTTGGTGAGCCAATTGCAGCAGGTATCCAGCAATATGTGGAAGAAGTGAAAAGTGGATCTTTCCCAGCTTTAGAGCATTCATTTACAATGAAAGAAGAGCAACTAAACCAATTGTACGGAGGCACTACTTATGCAAACAGTTCAAACAATCGTTGAGTTAAAAAATATTCTTGAAGCAAATAAAAACAAAACAATCGGGCTTGTCCCAACAATGGGATATTTACATGAAGGCCATCAAGCATTGTTAAATAGAGCAAGAAAAGAAAATGGCTTCGTCGTCGCGAGCATTTTTGTTAATCCAGCCCAATTTGGACCAAATGAAGATTTAGATAGATATCCACGAGATATCGAGCGGGATCTGAAAATCGCAAAGGAAGCTGGTGTGGATCTTATTTTTAATCCTTCACCAGAAGAAATGTATCCCTTTGAAAGTGGAATCACCATACAAGTTGGAACGCTTTCTACCAAACTATGCGGAGAAAGTAGACCGGGACATTTTGATGGCGTATTAAAAGTTATTACGAAATTATTCAATCTAGTGCAACCATCAAATGCATATTTTGGACAAAAAGATGCTCAACAACTTGCCATTATTGAAACATTTGTGCATGCCTATAATTTCCCAGTGCATATCGTGCGTGTTCCAACAGTTCGTGAAAGGGACGGACTAGCAAAAAGTTCTCGAAATGTGTTTTTGAGTGAACATGAACGTGTAGAAGCCATTCACTTATACAAAGCGCTTACGCTAGCAACAGAACATTGGAAGCAAACAAAAAATGTGGACGATGCAATCGCAATAGGAAGAGCGCATATCAAGGAAAACACATCTGGCAAAATAGATTATTTTGAAGTGGTAACATACCCGCTACTACAACAAGTTTCAGAGCATGCAAGCCAGCTCTTATTTGCAACAGCAGTATTCTTTGAAAAAGCGCGATTAATCGATAATATTCTTGTAGATGTAAAGGAAGTGTAAGTAATGTTAAGAATGATGTTAAATAGTAAAATTCACCGTGCGACTGTAACCGAAGCCGATTTGAATTATGTAGGAAGTATTACGATTGACCAAAATATATTAGATGCTGTGGGCATGTTACCAAATGAAAAAGTGCATATTGTGAACAACAATAATGGCGCACGTTTTGAAACGTATATTATTGCTGGCGAAAGAGGCAGCGGCGTCATTTGTGTAAACGGAGCAGCTGCTMGTCTTGTACAACGCGGCGATATTGTTATTATTTTATCGTATGCATATGTGATGAATGAAGAAGCTGCAGCACATCAACCAACTGTTGCGATTATGAATACAGACAATACGATCAATCAAATCATTCATTATGAACCTGAAGCGACAGTTATGTAATATAGTAAAAAAGGTAGCTCTCGAAGAAACAATTTCGGGAGCTTTTTCGTTTTTATAAGGGAAGTTCCCTGTTTTTTTATAGAGACACTTTAAAGGGATACTGCGTGGTAGAAGTATCCGCTATGATTTTCGTTACAGGATGGACGCTTTCCGCCGGGTGAGCGATAAGCCTTCACCGACGCTAGCGCGTGCGATGTGAAGTCTCATCTGCCCACGTGGAACAAAGGCTAAGTATGCCACATCGTGTGGCAACGCCTTCGTGACCAACATCCTGTTGGCCTCGCCCGGAGTCGTCATCCTTTCACGAAAATCAACGGAAAATTGCTTACCTATTCAGTATCGAGTTACTAAAAAAAGGTTATTATCCATTTTATTCAATTTACTCATCCAAAAAATGGCTAAGGGCAACAGATCGGCCCCTGAAAGCAATCAATTCCATTCCGAAAGCAATCAAATCAGCATGAGAGCAACCAAATTGCTGGTGAAAGCAACTATTTCTTAAAATAGCTCTTTACTTGGATTGAGATAACTAGGGATAAAAGGTATTATTCCGATATGTGGTTGATATATAACAATTTTATCCTAAAAGATGTGCTCTTTATTAGAAGGCCGCATTTTCTAATTAGATTTAATAAACATTACGTAGTAGATTGGGTTATTTTAATCTCTGATATGTGTCGACACTAAATTAGATAGTAATTCCCATGGATTGGAGCGCAAGGCGGCGACTCCTGTGGAGGCCAACACGATGTTGGTCACGAAGGCGTTGCCACACGATGTGGCGTTCTTAGCCTTTGTTCCTCTGCTTGATACAGGTGAGACCCCGCACGTAGCGTAAGCGGAGGAGGAGGCTCAACGCTCGCCCCACGGAAAGCGTTCGCCCTGAAGCGGAAATCCCAGCGGACACCTCATTCAACTTTCTACGTTGCATTTTCTCTATACTGTACATACCCATAAGGGCAATCCTTGCAAAGAAATATTTCCAGAAATCCGACTTTTCTTTTTAGCATATTTTTCGTTTCTAATTCCTGAATGTGGTACAATTTTTTTAGAACATTATGGATAGCGAGTTGAGGAATAATGGAAAATCATAAATATGCAGTTGTTGATATTGAAACAACAGGCCATTCATCGGCGAATGGTGACCGTATTATTCAACTTGCAATAGTATTTATTGAAAATAGCAAAATAGTGGATACATATACAACATTTATCAACCCCGAAAAACCAATCCCTTTTTTCATACAAGATTTAACGAAAATTGCAGACAAAGACGTACAACATGCACCGCTGTTTGAAACAATCGGATCCAACGTGTTAGATTTACTGCAAGATCATATTTTTGTGGCGCATAATATTCACTTCGATCTTCCTTTTTTGCAAAAAGAATTGAAACGAGTAGGTCTTCCAAAACTTGTATGCAAAACGATGGACACGGTAGAATTCACCAAACTAATGTTTCCGAATCTGTATAGTTATAAATTGCAAGATATCGCTACCGAATTACATATCCCGCTAAATGTAGCCCATCGTGCAGATGATGATGCGTTAGCTACTGCATATTTATTATTAAAATGTATCGAACAATTAAAATGCTTGCCTTTAAAAACAATCGAATTATTACATAAAAGGTCATTTCATTTAAAATCAAATTTATCGATCTTATTTTTTGATGTATTAGCCGAAAAAAGAAAACAGTATGATGCAGCTAACTATCCAATGTACCGAGGAATTCCCTTAAAAGAAGTGGAAACAGTTCAAGATGCAAGCCTTACATCTATTCCTTATCCTCGAACGAAAGAGTTAAAAATGACTCTATTTCGAAAAGGGCTTCCTCATTTTGAAGAAAGACAAGGGCAGTTTGCGTTTATGGATGAAATTCAACATGCGCTTGATACAAAAGCAGAAACGGTTTGTGAAGCAGAAACCGGAATCGGCAAAACGCTAGGTTATTTATTACCTGCCACAATTTTCGGGCTGAGTCAGCAAAAGCCAGTTATTATTAGTACATATACGACCCATTTAATCGACCAGTTAGTGTTAGAAGAAATACCGAAGCTAGAACGTTTTTTAGACATTCCCATACGTGTAGCAAAACTAAAAGGAATGCAACACTATATAGATTTGTATCGTTTTTGGCAGCATGTGCAGCTAGAAGATGAATCGTACGACGAAACATTTACCATTATGCAAATACTAGTTTGGCTGACGATAACGGATGAAGGGGATCTTACGGAACTCAACGTATCTGGTGGGGGGCAATTATTCGTAGATAAAATAAGAAAAACGTCCCTATCGAAAATATTAGAAGAGCGAGATATGGACTTTTATGAACGAGCACTTGGTAAAAGTGAAAAATGCGATGTTTTAGTGACGAATCATTCGATGATTATGGCAGACCGTGAACGAAAGAAAAAATTATTAGGGCATGGCTGTGCCACAATTATTGACGAGGCACATCAAGTTATTCATGCAAGTATGTCTCGAAAAGAACGTATATTTTCTTATACGACTTGGAAATATGTATTGGGCCAATTTGGTACATTAGACACTGAACAACTGCTTAGTAAACTTGAGGTGCTACATATACCTTTAGCGCTACGAATTCGACTGGAAAAACAATATGTAGACGTAGTTGAGTCGTTTGACCGAGCCATTTCGTCCGTTATTCATGCTATCCCATCTACAAAGGGACATTCGAAAAGTACAAAAAAAATGGCAACATTAGATGATTTAAATTTAAACACATCCATTTTCCGTACTGTTGCTACTGCGATGCAAACGTATATTTTATCAGCCAAGTCAATATTAACTACTTATGCGAAAAATAAGTTGGATGATCAAGCCACTGTATTATTGAACGAATGGGAATATTGGATAAGAGAGCTTGAAATTAAAGTAAGTGAATGGGATGAAATCTTTTTACTTGATGAAGCAGTGGAAGCCAAATGGCTAGAAATTGATACAAGAAGCATTCCGGGAAGCTTAACGATTATTAAACGACCGCTAAATTATCAAAAAGACATTAAAGAAGCGGTCGACCATATGAGAGCATCTGGTGCAGTCATTTGGACGTCAGGCACGCTCACTGTGCCTTCTAATCGTCATTTTATTACGTCTCAATTAGGATTAAGTACAGCGATTCCGATTCATCAATTCCGTGCAGCTGCTGACTATTATAATGGAGCAGAGCTCTTAATCATGGAGGATATGCCAGATATTAAGCAAGTGTCCCAAAGTGATTATATTGAGGCGGTTGCTGAAGCAATTGTTCAAACGGTTCTTGTAACAGAGGGCAGATGCTTTGTTTTATTTACATCACAAGATATGTTAAGGAAAACAGTAGAGATTATACAAGATACAAATTTACTCGAAGACTATATGTTATTTGCACAAGGGATGACATCGGGCAGTAGAATGCGACTCTTGAAATCATTTCAACGCTTCTCGAAATCGGTGTTATTTGGAACAAATAGTTTTTGGGAAGGGGTAGACGTTCCTGGAGATGCATTGTCGGTAATTATTATGGTTCGTTTACCATTTTCATCACCAGATGATCCTTTATTTAAAAAGCGGGCAGAATTACTTAGCGTAAATGGTCAAAATCCATTTACTGCTTATTCGCTTCCGGAAGCAGTGTTGCGATTTAGACAAGGATTCGGCCGTTTAATACGAGCTTCGAAAGATAAAGGTGTTTTTATCGTATTGGATAGAAGGATAGAAACGAAGTCATATGGAAGTGACTTTTTACAGGCAATTCCTAATATTCCTATTAAAAAAGTGACGCTCGAAAATATGGTCTTAGAGCTGGAAAATTGGTATACTAATGAAGGATGAGTTTTAGAAAGCGGGTAGAAATATGGAAAACAAAATTGAAGTGCTATCTACTGTTAAAGTCAATTATCAATCGGACTTATATAAACTAGTGGATGCATTAAATCGAACATTAAAACAGCAAGACTTGATGTTTGGCTTAGCACTTGATAAAGAAGATCAAGAAAAGTGCGTTTTTACCATTTATAGGACGTAACGAATGGTACTTAAAAGATGGCTCTTATTTATCGTTATTTTTGCAATTAGCTTAACGGTGATACTTAGTTTACTGATATATTTCCAAGCAAAAACACCGTTTTCAGAAGCGAATGAAAATGCGGAAAGCTATGTAACGAAAAACCATTTGCTCGCTCAAGTAGACGACTCTTATGTATATAATAGTACAAGTACTTTCCATACCGTGATTGGCAAAACAGCAAAGGGAGAAGAAAAAGCATTTTTCGTCCCAGCGAAAAAAACGGATGATGCCTTAATGGAAGTAAATTTAAAAGATGGCATATCGAAAGAAAAAGCAATTGAACTTGCAATGAGTAATGAAAAAAATGGTGAATTATTGCATGCCAAGCTCGGTGTAGAAGAAATTGGTCCTGTTTGGGAAATAACCTATGTAAACGAGAAAAACACACTCAATTATGTATATCTCCTGTTTGATAATGGAGATTGGTGGAAGAAAATTTCGAATTTATAAGAAAACTTTTGACTTGTGGAGGAAACTATGAAAAAAATAATGATTAAAGAGATGGAAAACTATGTAGGCGAAACAGTTAAACTTGGTGCGTGGCTTGCAAATAAACGCTCAAGTGGAAAAATAGCATTTCTACAATTACGTGATGGCTCTGGCTTTGTGCAAGGAGTTGTCGTAAAAGAAGAAGTTGGCGAAGAAATTTTCCAAACAGCTAAAGGGTTAACACAAGAGACATCTATGTATATTATTGGAGAAGTGACGAAAGATGACCGCTCTTCATTTGGTTATGAATTACAAGTAAAAGAAATTGAAGTTATCCAAGCTGCTGTTGACTTCCCAATTACACCAAAAGAGCATGGAACTGAATTTTTAATGGACAACCGTCATTTATGGTTACGTTCAAGAAAACAACATGCTGTGATGAAAATCCGTAACGAAATTATTCGTGCAACCTATGAGTTTTTTAATAATGATGGTTACGTTAAAGCAGATCCGCCTATTTTAACAGGTTCATCACCTGAAGGAACGTCTGAATTATTCCATACAAAATATTTTGACGAAGATGCATATCTTTCTCAATCTGGCCAATTATATTTAGAAGCTTCAGCGATGGCACTTGGTAAAGTGTTTTCTTTCGGACCAACTTTCCGTGCTGAAAAATCGAAAACGCGTCGTCATTTAATCGAGTTCTGGATGATTGAACAAGAAATGGCTTTTTGTGAACTAGAAGAAAACTTAGAAATTCAAGAACAATATGTGGCATTTATTGCCCAAGCTGTTTTGAAAAACTGTAAATTAGAGTTAGAGCGTCTTGGTCGTGATTTATCGAAATTGGAAAATATTCAAGCGCCGTTCCCTCGTATTACTTATGATGATGCAATTAAACTTTTACATGAAAAAGGGTTTGATGATATTGTGTGGGGAGATGACTTTGGTGCTCCTCATGAAACGGCAATTGCTGAAAGTTATGATAAACCAGTATTCATCACTCATTATCCAGTAGGGATTAAACCATTCTATATGCAACCACATCCGACACGAGATGATGTTGTATTATGTGCGGACTTAATCGCACCAGAAGGTTATGGTGAAATCATTGGTGGTTCAGAACGTATTTGGGACTATGATCTTCTAAAACAACGTATACAAGAGCATGGTTTAGATGAATCTGCTTATGCTTGGTACTTAGAGCTTCGTAAGCAAGGTTCTGTACCGCATTCTGGTTTTGGACTAGGTTTAGAACGTACAGTAGCATGGCTAAGTGGAGTAGAGCATATTCGTGAGACGATTCCATTCCCACGTCTATTAAACCGTTTATATCCGTAATAAGCTTTAAAGTACATTGTAATATAGAGAAAAGGGAGACGATGGGTATGCAAAAGCGAGATCGACTCCGTATTTGGACTGAGCAGGGAAATGTAACTATTTCCCAGCTTTTTTTTAGTCATTATAAAGCGATTAATATTAAAGATGAAGAAGCGATTCTTTTATTGCATTTAATTGCTTATGGAGAAGCAGGAAATCATTTTCCAACACCACAAAACTTAATTGATCGCACGCATTTCAATGAACATAAAGTAGTGAGTATTTTACAGCGCCTCGTTCAAAAAGGGCTTGTCCAAATTGATCAGCATATGGACGCAGATGGCGTACATTATGAATATTATGCTTTCCATCATTTATGGGAACTGTTACTAGATCACATGGAACAAGAAGAAAATCATTCCGAAGACGAGCAAGTAAAAGTAGAAGAAGGCGAAATATATAAACTGTTTGAACAAGAATTTGGACGGCTTTTATCGCCGATGGAATACGAAACCATTGGTATGTGGTTCGATCAAGATAAACACTCCGCTGCGCTAATTCGGTTAGCATTAAAAGAAGCGGTGTTATCCCAAAAACTAAGTTTGCGTTATATAGATCGTATTTTATTTGAATGGAAAAAGAAAAATATTAAAACGGTAGAAGCGGCTGAAAATCAGACAGCTCAATTTAGACAGCAAATTCCAGTTCAAAAACAAGTGGAACAACCATCAACAAGTTCTGCGAAAGTCTCATTTTACAACTGGTTAGAAGAGAGAGAGTAGGTGGAAGTGTTTTGCTTACGAAAGTACAATGGCATTATTGCCTAGATGAGATGGAGCGAATGTTCCCGGATGCGCATTGTGAACTCGTTCATAAAAATCCATTTGAGTTATTAGTTGCCACATTATTGTCAGCTCAGTGTACAGATGTACTTGTGAATAAAGTAACGAAAAACTTATTTCAAAAATATACAAAGCCCGAAGATTATATAGCAGTTCCAATCGAAGAATTACAAACGGATATCCGTTCGATTGGACTGTACCGTAATAAAGCCAAAAACATTCAAGCATTAAGTCAACAGCTGATCGACTTATATGATGGGGAAGTGCCGGCAGATAGAGACTTACTGACGACTTTTCCAGGTGTCGGACGAAAAACAGCCAATGTTGTCGTGTCAGTTGCTTTTGATATTCCTGCCATTGCAGTGGATACGCATGTAGAACGTGTAACAAAACGATTAGGGCTGTGCAGATGGAAAGATTCAGTGCTTCAAGTAGAAGAAACGATTATGAAAAAAACACCGATCGAATTATGGTCCAAAACGCATCACCAACTTATATTCTTCGGTCGCTATCATTGTAAAGCACAAAATCCAAATTGCCCCGAATGTCCTTTGTTATCCGTATGTCGAGAAGGTGCGAAAAGGATGAAGAAAATTGCAGGAGCTAAATGAATTCGAAAAATGGGATGATTTGCAAGTCCAGTTAGCATTGCTTTTCAAAGAAAAAGATACTAGTAGAGTAGAGTTAATGGAGCAAGGAATTCAGCTACTACAAGCTATTATAGAAAAAACAGAGCAAGCAGCTCCTCTAAATTTCTCCGAACGATTTACGTATATTTGTAACAATAAACATAATTATACAGCCTTCAAGCAATTGGATGAGCTTTTCAAAGAAACAAAAAAGAAACTCGCAGGATTAAGAGCACAAAACCATCATGAATAAAAAAGAGAATGAGCGGAGAGATCTCATTCTCTTTTTTATATGGTTCTATAATATTTGTTGGGGTTTTCCTACAATTGTGCATAAAAAAATGCACGTAACTTCTGTTTCTTTTATACTTGAATTGTCGAGAAACAAGTATGAAAAGGAGCTACGTACAAATGCATTTTAACATGAATATCCCAGGAT